>JAGREA010000004.1 GCA_020446745.1 Rhodobacterales bacterium
ACCCCGGAGACCCCGCCGTGATCCGCCTGATCCCCCTGATGCTGCTGACCCTGATGCTTGCGTTCCCGGCCGGGGCCTTCGACCTGCAGGGCCACCGGGGGGCCCGGGGGCTGTTGCCGGAAAACACCCTGCCGGCCTTCGCCCGGGCGCTGGACATCGGCGTCACCACCCTGGAACTGGACGTGGGGGTGACCCGCGACGGGGTGCCGGTGATCGCCCACGACCCGCGCCTGAACCCGGCCATCGCCCGGGGCGCCGACGGCCAATGGATCACCGCGCCCGGCCCGGCGATCCACGACCTGACGGCGGACCAGGTGGCGGCCTATGACGTGGGCCGCGTCGATCCCGGCCACCGCTACGCCAAGCGGCTTGCCGACCAGACGCCCGTGGACGGCACGCCCATCCCGCGCCTGGCGGACCTGTTCGCCCTGGTCCGCGAGCGGGGCGACACGGCCGTGCGGTTCAACATCGAAACCAAGCTGAGCCCCGACCACCCGGACGAGACCCTGCCGCCCGACGCCTTCGCCGACACCCTGGTGGCCGCCGTGCGCCGGGCCGGCCTGGCCGGGCGCGTGACCATCCAGTCCTTCGACTGGCGCACCCTGGCCCGGGTCAACGCCGTGGCGCCGGAAATCCCCACCGTGTGCCTGACGGCCCAGCAGCGCTGGCTGGACAACGTGCGGGTGGGCCAGCCCGGCCCGTCGCCCTGGACCGCCGGCCTGGACGTGGACGACCACGGCGGTTCGGTGCCGGCCCTGGTCAAGGCGGCCGGCTGCGCCGTCTGGTCCCCCTTCCACAACGACCTGGACGCCGACGCCCTGGCCCGGGCCCACGGCCTGGGCCTGACGGTGGTGGTGTGGACGGTCAACGACCCGGCCCGCATGGACGCCTTGATCACCCTGGGCGTGGACGGCATCATCTCCGACCGCCCGGACCGGCTGCGCCGGGTGGCGGCGGACCGGGGCCTGATCCGGCCCTGAACGGCACATCTTTTTTCGAGGGAAACATGGACAACAGGGGACCCAGGGTCATCGCCCACCGGGGGGCTTCGGCCCAGGCACCGGAAAACACCATGGCGGCCATGGAGAAGGCGGCCGACCTGGGCGCCGCCTGGGTGGAATTCGACGTCAAGCTGAGCCGCGACGGCCACCCGGTGGTCATGCACGACGACACCCTGCGGCGCACCTGCGGCGCCCCCGGCGCCGTGGCCGACCTGACCCTGGCCGAACTGTCGGCGTTTCGGGCCGGGGCCTGGTTCGGCCCCGCCTTCGCCGACGAGCCCATTCCCACCCTGGAAGGCCTGGTGGCGCTGCTGGAGCGGCGCGGCCTGGGCGCCAACGTGGAACTGAAGCCCTGCCCGGGCCGGGACACGGAAACGGGCCAGGTGGTGGGGGCCTTCCTGCGCGACCGCTGGCCGGCATCCCTGCCGGTGCCCGTGGTGTCCAGCTTTTCCGACGAGTCCCTGGCCGCCTGCCGGGCCGTGGCGCCGGACCTGCCGCGGGCCCTGCTGGTGGAAGCCATCCCCGGCGACTGGGCGGACCGCATGGCGGCCCTGGGCTGCGTGGACCTGCACGCCCGCTGGCGCGAGCTGACGGCGGAGCAGGTGCGCCGGGTGCGCGGCGCCGGCCACGCCCTGCGCTGCTACACGGTGAACGATCCCCAGGCCGCCCGGCGGCTGTTCGACTGGGGCGTGGACGCGGTGATCAGCGACGCGCCGGACCGCATGCCCAACGGGTAGGAGAGGCGGGGGAGGGGGCGTTCAGCCCTTGCCCTGTTCCGAGGCCACGTACAGGTCCACGCCCTTGTCCGCCAGGGCGGCGCGCAGGGGTTCGGGCGGCGGCAGGTCGGTGAACAGGGCCGTCACCTGGCCGATGTCGCCCAGGCCCACCATGGCGGCGCGGCCGAACTTGGAATGGTCGGCGCACAGGTACACGGACCGGGCATTGGCGATGATGGCCTTGGCCACCCGCACCTCGCGATAATCGAAATCCAGCAGGGTACCGTCGCGGTCGATGCCGCTGATGCCGATGATGGCGTATTCCACCCGGAACTGCTGCACGAAATCCAGCGCCGCCTCGCCGATGATGCCCCGGTCGCGGGGCCGCACCTGGCAGCCGGTGACCAGGATCTGGAAGTCCTCGCGGGCCGCCAGCATGACCGCCACGTTCAGGTTGTTGGTGATGATGCGCAGGTCCCGCCGGTCGGTCAGGGCGGCGGCCACGGCCTCGGTGGTGGTGCCGATGTTGATGAACAGCGAGGCCTGGTCGGGGATGTGGCGCACCACCATATCGGCGATGGCCTTCTTGGCCGCCCGGTTCATCACCTGGCGGTTGGCATAGGCCGTGTTTTCCACGTTCGACGGCAGGCCGGCGCCGCCGTGGTAGCGGCGCACCAGGGCCTCGGCGCTCAGCGCGTTGATGTCGCGGCGGATGGTCTGCGGCGTCACGGCGAATCGCTGGGCCAGGGAATCGATGGACGCGAATCCCTGGGCCCGGACCAGGTCGAGGATCCGATCTCGCCGTTCGTGCTGGTTGGACATGGCCATCTCCGGTCGCCGGGGCTCCGTCGTAGCACATCCACGGCGAGACCGACAAGGCGGGCGCGGGGCCCAATTCGGCCATGTTCGGAAAACAAAATCACCGTTTCCCGTCGCGGCCTGTGGATAAGATTTTTAATTAAATGAAGTCAACAAGTTATATCGATATTCATGCCGAACCACGAGAACGGGCAGGTCGGATCGGGAACGGGATTCATCTGAAATTCGCCGGATGTTCGAAAGAGAAAGCCTATTCTTGACACCGATTTGTAACAGAAACATCATACTCAAAGAGTGTAATGCGCCCCTTGTCAGAACAGGGTCCAACACGAGGCGGGGCGGCGGACATGGCCGGTAACGATGGGGGAAACGGCGAAGGCTGACCGGTCCGAAGGACCGGCCCTTTCCACCGAAGCACCCACCGGCACGGCGCCATCTTCGACACGCCACAGGCTGTTCAACGCAGGGACTCGGTACCGGCCGCGCGCGGTCCGGGCTGGGGACGTCCCCGCGCCCGGCCCGTCCGTCCTCGAAGGAAGGTCCGGTTCCATGGCTCCGGTGCCGCGCCGCGGTGGCGGGGTCGACGCAGGGGGTATACCAACAAGGAGGAATCACCAATGGTACCCACGAAATTCATGATGGCCGGCGCGGCCGTGGCCGCCATGGTCGCCGGGGGGGCCGTCAACGCCCTGGCCGCGACCGAGATCCAATGGTGGCACGCCATGGGCGGCGTCAACGGCGAGCGGGTCAACAAGATCGCCGACGACTTCAATGCCACCCAGGGCGACTACAAGGTGGTGCCCGTCTACAAGGGCAACTACACGGAAACCATGACGGCCGCCATCGCCGCCTTCCGGGCCAAGCAGCAGCCCCACATCGTGCAGGTGTTCGAAGTGGGCACGGCCACCATGATGGCCGCCAAGGGCGCCGTCTATCCGGTCGAGGCGATGATGAAGGACGCCGGCGAGCCGTTCGACAAGTCCGTCTACCTGCCGGCCGTGATCTCGTATTACCAGACGCCCCAGGGCGAGCTGCTGTCCATGCCGTTCAACAGCTCCACCCCGGTCATGTGGTACAACAAGGATGCCTTCGCCAAGGCCGGCATCGCCAACCCGCCGGTCACCTGGGACGACGTGAAGATGGCGTCCGACAAGCTGCGGGCCTCGGGCATGAAGTGCGGCTTCTCCTTCGGCTGGCAGTCGTGGGTGATGCTGGAAAACTACAGCTCGTGGCACAACCTGGCGGTGGGCACCAAGGAAAACGGCTTCGCCGGCTTCGACACCGAATTCACCTTCAACAACGATGCCGTGAAGGGCATCCTGGGCAAGGTGGGTGAATGGTCCAAGGACGGCACCTTCCTGTACGGCGGCCGGCGCGGCGACAGCCTGCCCATGTTCACCAACGGCGAATGCGGCATGTGGATGAACTCGTCGGCCTACTACGGCGGCATCAAGAAGCAGGCCAAGTTCGCCTTCGGCCAGACCATGCTGCCCCTGGACACCGCGGTGGCCAGCAAGCCCCAGAACTCGATCATCGGCGGCGCCACCCTGTGGGTCCTGAAGGGCCACGACAAGGGCGACTACAAGGGCGTGGCCAAGTTCATGACCTATCTGTCCTCGCCCGAGGTGCAGGCCTGGTGGCACCAGGAAACGGGCTACGTGCCCATCACCACGCCGGCCTACGAGCTGTCGAAGAAGCAGGGCTTCTATGACCAGAACCCGGGCACGGACACGGCCATCAAGCAGCTCAGCCTGAACGCCCCCACCCCCAATTCCCGCGGCATCCGGTTCGGCAACTTCGTGCAGATCCGCGACGTCATCAACGAGGAGATGGAGGCCATCTGGAACGGCTCCAAGTCGGCCAGCGCGGCCATGGACGAGGCGGTCGAGCGCGGCAACGCGCTGCTGCGCAAGTTCGAGAAGGCCAACAAGTAGCGCCTGATATCGCCGCGCGCCGGGCCCGCCCCGGCGCGCGGTTCTTCTTCCGTCCCGCGTCGCGGACCACGCCATGCTCAAACGTGTCCACTTCGGGCCCTCGCCGCTGCCCTACCTGCTGGTGGCGCCGCAGATCATCATCACGGTGGTGTTCTTCATCTGGCCGGCCAGCCAGGCCCTGTTCCAGTCCATGCTGCTGGAGGACGCCTTCGGCCTGAGTTCCGAATTCGTCTGGTTCGACAACTTCATCACCCTGTTCGACGACCGCTACTACTTGGAAGCCTTCCAGCGCACGCTGTTCTTCTCGTTCATGGTGGCCTTCCTGTCCATGGCCTGCGCCCTGGTGCTGGCGGCCATGGCCGAGCGGGTGGTGCGCGGCGCCCTGGCCTACCGCACCCTGCTGATCTGGCCCTACGCCGTGGCCCCGGCGGTGGCCGGCGCCCTGTGGATGTTCATGTTCGACCCCACCCTGGGCATCGTCGCCTACGCCCTGGACGGCCTGGGCTATGAATGGAACCACCGGCTGAACGGCAACGAGGCCATGGCCCTGCTGATCATGGCCGCGGCGTGGAAGCAGATCAGCTACAACTTCCTGTTCTTCCTGGCCGCCATGCACGCCATTCCGCGGTCGCTGATCGAGGCGGCGGCCATCGACGGCGCCGGCCCCGCGCGGCGGTTCTGGACCATCATCTTCCCGCTGATCTCGCCGACCACCTTCTTCCTGCTGGTCATCAACGTGGTCTACGCCTTCTTCGAGACCTTCGGCATCGTCCACGCCGTCACCAAGGGCGGCCCGGCCAAGGCCACCGAGATCCTGGTCTACAAGGTGTACAACGACGGCTTCATCGGCCTGGACCTGGGCGGCTCGGCGGCCCAGTCGGTGATCCTGATGGCCATCGTCATCGGCCTGACGGTGATCCAGTTCCGGTTCGTCGAGAAGAAGGTGGAATACTGATGATCGAGAACCGGCCCGTCACCACCTTCGTCTCCCACGCGGTGATCATCCTGGGCATCTGCATCGTCGCCCTGCCCATCTACATCACCATCGTCGCGGCCAGCCACGACGGCGTGCGGGTCACCCAGGTGCCCCTGCCGCTGCTGCCCGGCGACCAGTTCTTCGTCAACCTGCGCTCGGCCTTCGTGGAAGGGGTGGGCAATGCCCGCGAGCAGTCGGTGGGCACCATGCTGGTCAACAGCCTGGTCATGGCGCTGATGATCGCCGTGGGCAAGATCGCCATCTCGCTGCTGTCGGCCTTCGCCATCGTCTACTTCCGCTTCCCCTTCCGCATGGGCTTCTTCTGGATGATCTTCATCACCCTGATGCTGCCCGTGGAGGTGCGCATCCTGCCCACCTTCGAGGTGGTGGCCAATTTGGGGATGCTGAACAACTACTGGGGGCTCAGCGTGCCGCTGATCGCCTCGGCCACGGCCACCTTCATGTTCCGCCAGGTGTTCCTGACCGTGCCCGACGAACTGCTGGAGGCGGCGCGCATCGACGGCGCCGGGCCCATGCGCTTCTTCAAGGACATCCTGGTGCCCATGTCGCGCACCAACATCGCGGCGCTGTTCGTGATCCTGTTCATCTACGGCTGGAACCAGTACCTGTGGCCCCTGCTGGTGACCACCGACAAGAGCATGTACACCATCGTCATGGGCATCAAACAGATGCTGGAGGCGGCCGAGGAGTCGCCCGAATGGCACCTGATCATGATGTCCACCCTGCTGGCCATGGTCCCGCCCGTGGTGGTGGTGGTGACCATGCAGAAGCTGTTCGTCAAGGGCCTGACGGAAACAGAGAAGTAGGAGCAGCGCCATGGCGCGGGTCGAACTGGCCAACGTGAAGAAGACCTACCCCAACGGGTTCAAGGCCATCCATGGCGTGGACATGGACATCCGGGACGGCGAGTTCGTGGTCCTGGTGGGGCCGTCGGGGTGCGGCAAGTCGACCCTGCTGCGCATGGTGGCGGGCCTGGAATCGGTCACCGAGGGCACGGTGCGCATCGGCGAGCAGGTGGTGAACAAGCTGGAGCCGGCCCAGCGCGACATCGCCATGGTGTTCCAGAACTATGCGCTCTATCCCCACATGTCGGTCTACAACAACA
>JAGREA010000065.1 GCA_020446745.1 Rhodobacterales bacterium
CAGGACCTCGTCGTCGGGGTGGGCGGCGACCACCAGAACGGTGCGTTGCGCGGTCATGGGGCGCCTCCTTCGAACAGGTCCCACGACGTGGGCTGGTTGGCGGACACGGCCACGGCCAGGCGGCGGCCCGCCAGGGCCGGCAGGGTGGCCGGGGCCAGGCCGTCCTCGGGCCGGGTCACCTTCAGGTCGGTCGCGGCCACCACGGCGCCGGCCGGCAGGTCGCGGGCGAAGCGCACGGACCGGCGCATGGTGAAGACGGTGCGGGGATCGGCCCGGAAGTCGGCGTCCAGGGCCGCCTCGGCATCGCGCACGCCGCGGCACAGGTCGCGGAACACGTCGGGCAGCACGGCCACCTCGTGGTCCATGCCGGCGCCGGATTTGTCCAGGCTGATGTGCTTTTCGACGATGCGCGCACCCAGGGCCACGGCGGCCACGGCCATGTGGGCGCCGGGCGAATGGTCGGAAAAGCCCACCGGGCACGCCAGGGCGCCTTTCAGGGTGGTGATGTGGCCCAGGTGCAGGTCCTTGGGCTGGGTGGGGTATTCGGCCACGCAGTGCAGCACCGCGTGCTCGGCGTGGCCGGCGGCCCGCAGGCCGGCCTCGAAGGCCACCACCTCGTCCAGGTCGGCCATGCCGGCCGACGCGATGATGGGCTTGCCGATGGCCGCCAGGCGGTCGATGAGCGGCTGGTGGGTGATGTTGCACGACGCGATCTTGTAGGCCGCCACACCCAGGTCCTCCATCCAGCCGATGGTGGTGTCGTTGGTGGCCGTGGACAGGAAGGTGACGCCCCGGGCCGCGCAGTGGTCCATCAGGCGGCCGTACCAGTCGCGCGGCAGTTCCAGGGACTTGATGCGGGCATGGTTGGGATCGTCGGCGGCCAGCAGATCGTCGGCCAGGAAGCTCTGGAATTTCACCACGTCGGCCCCGGCGGCGGCGGCCATGTCGATCAGGGCGAAAGCCGTGTCCAGGCTGCCGTCGTGGTTGGAGCCCACCTCGGCAATGATCATCACGTGTTCGGGAAAGAATCGGCTCATGGCGCCGGCACGCCCATGACATCGGCGATATCCACCACCACGTCGCGGCGGATCTTCAGGATCGCCTTGCCGTCGGGGATGTGGGCCAGGGGCACCACGGGGTGGCCTTCAATCAGGTCCATCATCAGGTCGGTCAGGTTGACGCCCGACGCCACCACGTTCATGTCCTGGGCCGCCGTGCGGCCGCCGTTGACCTCGATGAAATAGGGCCTGTCGTCGTCGGCGCCGACGATGATCTCGGTGTTGTTGAAGCCCGACGCCAGGCCCAGGCCCTCCACCGCCGCGCGGGCCATGTCGATCACGTCGTCGCGGCGTTCCACCACGGCGGCGATGGTCGAACTCTTGACCTCGCGGGTCTCGAACTTGCGCCGGCTGAAGGCATAGATTTCCCGCCCCTGGCCGTCGTGCAGGCTGGTCCCGTTGAATTCGTCACCGTCGATGCGCCGCTGGACCAGGAAGTCCAGTCCCGCCTCGGCATGCCAGCGCCGGGCCCGGGCCAGGTGGAAGTCGTAGGATTCCCGGTCATCCGGCAGGTAGACGTGGCGCCCGCCCCGGGATGCCGTGACCTTGATCACCGCCTTGCCCTCCAGCCGGTCCCAGGCATCGGAGGGCGGCCCGCCGTCGCTGAGGAACCAGGTGGGCGGTGTGTGGACGCGGCCGTCCAGGGCCATGTGGGTGGCCCGCTTGTCGAGCGCCCGCTCCAGCGCCTCGGCCGGCGGCAGCAGGATGCCGCAACCGGCCGCCGCCAGGGCCGCCCGGTGCCGCGCGATGACCGGCATTTCCTCGTCCAGGCCCGAATAGAGGTAACGCACCCCCTCCCGTTCGATCAGGCGGATCAGGGCGGGAATGAAGTCCGGGTCCGAGCACAGCGGGATGCGGTAGCGGGCATCCACTTCCGGCAGGAACAGGTTGCCGGCCGCCGGGTTGGCGTCGGCCAGGATGATCCGCACCCCGGCGCGGCGCGATGCGGCAAGGGAGGCCACCTGGGCCAGGATGCCCGGCCCGCCGCCGCAGGTGAGCAGCACGGGGATGGGAGGGGATGTCACGGTCCTGGGCTTTCCTGTGATGCGGTTCCTTGCGGGTGCCCGAAGGCCCGGGCCACGCGCGGCGGCCGGCCGACGACGGTCGCCCGGCCCTCGCAGACGAAATCGGACAGCATCGTCTGGGCTCCGACCCGGGTATGGGGCCCCAGGCGTGTCGCGCCCAGCACCAGGGCACCGGTGTAGACGGTCACGAAATCCGCCAGTTCCGGCACGCCACCGCCGTCGTTCGAGCCTATGGTGGCGCAATGGTAGATCGTGCAGCATCGGCCCAGCCGCACGGCCGGATGGAACACCACGGTGCCAAAATGGGGAAAGAGCAGGCCGCCACCCGCCCGCACCGACGGCGGCAGGGAGATGGAAAAGAACACACAGACCAGCGTGTGCAGAACCCGCATCACCGCGTACAGGGGCAGCAGGACCGGGCGTCCGGCACACTGGCGCGTCAACCGATAGGTCACGTTGACCAGGATCTGCGGCCGGAACAGAAGGTAGGACAGCGGGTTGCGGTCAATCTGGCGGGCAATGTCGATGCGCAGTTTGTCGAATTCGCTGGGTCCCTGGTCGTCGGCGGGGAACAGGTCGAACATGTGAACCGCGGTGCCCCGGTAGCCCAGGTGATCAAGCTGTTCCAGGATCTCCTGGTAGGCGTCCGAGCAGATCACCACCAGATCCGGGTTCAAGGCCGACAGGTCCTCGGGTCCATGGACGGTCCGGCCTTCCAGGACGGTTCCGGCCTTGTCGGGGTTGCCGTCGATCACCGACGCAACCCGGTCCCTGGGCAGCCATTTGCGCAGGGCGGCCCGTCCGCTGGAACCGGCACCCCAGGCCACGACGGTCCCGTACCCGGCCAACCGTTCAGCAATGTGCCGGCGCAGGTTCATGGGGCCCCTGTCGCCGCATGGAAATGGCGCACCGTGTCGCCGCGCAGGCCCAGGCGCAGGGTTTCCAGGTTCAGCACTTCACCCAGGGGCACGTTGCCGATATTCACGTTGGCGCCGAAACGCCGGATGAACCAGGTCATCTGGCGCTTGTGCGGGGCCTCGAAGATGAGATCCCCGGCATCGATGCCGGCATCCACGATGGCGTCGATCAGGCCGTCGCGAAGGGATCCGTCGGCGCCGTAGATGCCGGCGCTGGCATCGGCGCGGCCTTCGGTGATGACCTTCCAGGCGCCGGCCGACAGGTCGTCGCGGATGGCCGCAATCCACGCCTCGGGCGGACTGGCCACGCTGACGTCCTTGGAGCCCACCTCGCTCAGCACCGTGAATCCCCGTTTGGCGAAGGCTTCCACCTGGCGGCATTTCTCGATCTCGGGAATGTCCAGGGACCCGTTGGAGACTTCCACCAGGTCCAGGCCCAGGTCGGCCAGCCAGGCCGCATAGTCGTCGGTCCTGCCCTGCCAGTGGCACAGCTCGAACATCATGCCGCCCAGGCAGGTGCGGATGCCGTGGCGGCGGAACAGGTCGATCTTGCGCTCCAGGGCGCCGGTCACATAGGCCGAGGCCCAGCCCAGCTTGACGATATCGACGGCATCCCCGCAAAGCGCCAGCTTGTCGGACAGTTCCCCCAGACCGTAGCCATTGTCCACCAGGTTGGAGATGCCGTTGTCGCGCGGCTTGGCCGTGCGATGGGGCAGGTCCAGCCGGGGCTTGCGCAAGGCGGTCACGCGGCCTCCAGCACAAAGCGTTCGGCATCGGGCCGGGGACTGGCGGCGCGGCGGAAGCCAGCGTTCAGGAACATGGCGCGGGATGCCCGGTTGCCGGCCTTCACCAGGGCTTCGGGCACGGCGTCGGCCCCCCCGGCGCGCAGGGCCTCAACCGCGCGGATCAGCATGCGGGTACCCAGGCCGGCGCCGCGCCGCGCCGGGTCGATGGAAATGTCGATCTCGGCCCGCCCGCCGCGCAGGTCGAACCGCACCTGCCCCACCGCCTGACCGCCCTCGCGAGCGATGAGGATGCGGCAATGGGGATCGGCCAGCTTGCGGCCCATCCAGGCCCGGTGGACGTCCAGGGGGATGGGCTCGCTGGAAAAGGCGTTGCCGCGCACGGCCGGATCGTTGGCCCAGGTCCACAGCAGGTCGGTGTCGTTTTCGTTGGCCGGGGCCAGGTCCAGGGGCAGCAGGTGGGCCGCCACGCGCCGGGCGCCACGGCCGTCCACCAGGCACCGGGCGGCGCGGGCCATGGCGGCGCGGGTCGCGCCGTCGTCCATCAGGTCGCGGATCGCTTCGGCCAGCACGACCGGCGTGATCTCGGCCGGCCGCCCCAGGACCCGGGCCGCGCCGGCGGCCAGGGCCAGGGCCACGTTGCCGGCCTGGTTGTCCGCCTGGGTCACCACCAGGCCGGGCAGGCCCAGGCAGCACCGTTCCCACAGGGCCACGCCGCCACCGGTGACGGCCAGGGTGGCGCCGGCCAGGATGGCGGCCATGTCGTCCACATCCCGGTGCAGGCACACGCCGGGCATGGCGGCC
>JAGREA010000066.1 GCA_020446745.1 Rhodobacterales bacterium
CCTCGTAGCTGCCCTTGCCGAGGCCCTTGCCGTTGCCGAACGGCGGCCAGTTGTAGTCGTACTGGTTGACCAGCAGGCCGCCGGCGCCCTTGATGTCGCCCATCAGGGCGGCGTTCTCGAACCAGCTGGTCTCCGAGATGTTGGTCACCTTGACGTTCTTGCACACGCCAATGTCGGCCATCTTGCGCTCGGCCTTCGCGAAGTTGCTCTTGCGGGCCGAAGAGTACGAGTACATTCCCATGGCGGCGACGGCACCAACGCCGATACCGGTCGTCGCACCCTTGAGGAACGTTCTGCGATCCGTCTGGGTCATCTGATTATCTCCTCGAACCCGGATCAATTGATGATCGTGAAGGAACTGAAAACGGTCGGCATCAGCTTGACGACGGCGAAGTAGATCGCCACGCCCGCCAGGGCGCCAACGCCCAGGCCCACGCCCCACCGGCCATCGGGCCGCTCGGATGCCAGCTTGGCCTGTTCGGCGGCATGCATGGCTTCCACCTCGGCCGCGGTCCGGGTTTCCAGCTTCCAGGCCGGCCAGTTGTCCATGAACCAGTGATGGACAAGCATGATGTTGACCAGCCAGATCATGGGGATCATCGGGAACTGCTGCGGGTGCGAGAAGCCCTTCTGCGTGCCCAGGAAGATGTGCGAGATCTTGTAGTACACGATGTACAGGGCCACCGCGCCGGCCAGGGTGATCAGGGTGCGCACCGCGGCGTTGACGGGCATGGAGAACTTGTTGGGCCAATTGCCGCAGTAGAAGTTCAGGAACAGGGCGGGGACCAGGAAGAAGATGGCCATTTCGCCCACGTGCAGCCAGCGCCAGTCGGGCGCGAAGTCGCGACGGGTGCCGCGCACCGCCTCGCCCCACACCAGCTCCTGCGCGAAGTACAGGAAGAAGTGCAGCGCCACGGCGATGGCGATGATGCCGAAGAAGGTGGCGAACCGCCGCAGCCAGTCGTTCCGGATCAGGTTGAACGGATAGCGCTTCCAGATGGTTTCCACCAGCCAGACGACGACCGTGCAGCACATGATCCAGGAAATGTGGAAGTTGCCGGAAACCGTGTCGGCGAACTCTTCCCAGTATGGCGGGGCGATGGAGGTGAAGTACTGCCACGGATGGTACAGGATGCCCATGTGCGAATGCATGGTCAGGAAGTACACGATCGTCGACAGGAAGAAGGTGACCAGCAGGATGGTCAGGCCGCGCACCGGCTGGGGCGTCTTGTCCCAGGGGGCGTTCTCGAACGCCACCACCCAGGCCGGCGACAGCCACGACGCGATGGCCGCGAACATCAGGATCGCCAGGCTGGCGTATTCGATGGCAAAGAACGACGTGATGCCGGGCAGCTTCTCAAGCTGTTCGGGGTTGAAGTAGGCCAGGCCGTAGTTGCCCAGCAGGCCTTCGAAGAAGCCCTTGATGAGGACCATCAGGATCAGCACCGACACGGCGGTGAGCAGGATGCCCTTGACCAGGGGATGGGTGGTCTCCAGCCACTGGCGCCGGAACGGCCAGAATTCGAAGATGTAGACCATCCAGATCATCATGATCAGCCACCAGCGGCAGTACATGTACCCCACGTAGGGGGTGTACATGCGCATCACGCCCCGGGGATCCTGGAAGATCCACCAGGTGGCGTAGAACACCGCCAACAGCAGGACCAGGCTGACCAGCGCCGGAATCGGTCCGGACCATCGCTTGACGAGCTTGCGCTCCTCAAGGAAACCAACACCATACCTTTCCATGGGCCTCTCCTCATCGGTTGTGGCGGGCGTCAGGCCGGGAAAGGGGTCTTGGCCCGCGACGTTTCAGGACCGTCGCTGGTCCTGCATCTTCAGGAACACCGCCCGCAGCAGGGTGTCCCGATCCGTGGTCTGCGGATCGAGGCCCAGGCGGGCCGCCTCCTCGTTCAAGAACTCGGTCGGGAAGTCGGCGGCCAGGGCCGCCAGGTCCGGGTCGATGGCCGGACGGGGCATGGGGCACGCCTCGGCCTCGGCCTTGTGGGCGGACGGCCGGAACAGGCCGTGCAGCAGGTCCTTGCGGCTGATGGCGTCGGTCATCATGCCGCGCCCTCCGGCGTGTCGCTGGCCATGGCGGCGCGGATCACCGGCGACAGGGGCACCTTGCGCAGAGCGGCAAAGGCGCGGGCCGTGTTGATGATCTTGCGCTGGGTGGCTTCCCGGGCGGCCCGGGGGTCGCCGGCCTGCAGGGCGCGCAGGATGTGCACGAAGTCGCCGAACATCTGAGACCGTTCCGCCTCGCCGAACGAGAAGAAGCGGGGGAACATCACCGACGCGCTGGCGTGCAGGGACCGCACCACCTCGGTGATCACCGGGTTGCCGGTGCTGTCGCCGATGATGCGGAAGAAATCGCGGGTCTTGTTCTTGATGTCGTCCATGTCGCGCTCCACCACGGCGCGGCCGATGTCGGTGACGGCGCTTTCCAGGGTGCGCAGGGTCATGGGGTCGATGCGCTGGGCGGCCAGGGCGACCAGTTCGGGCAGGCACAGGTACGAGGCTTCGAACCGGGCCATCAGGGCGGCCAGGGAATCGTTGGCCGGCTGCTTTTCCGTCGGCGATTTGGGTTCCAGGGCGATCAGGTAGCAGCCGCTGCCCTTGCGGATATCGATCATGCCGCGGGCCTCCAGGCGCCGCAGGACGCCGCGCAGGGTATTGCGGCTGACGCCCATTTCCGTCGCCAGTTGGCGCTCGGCCGGCAGCCTGTCGCCCGGCGACCAGGTGCCGCGGGAGATGGTGCCGATCAGGATCGCTTCCAGTTTGCTTTCCTGGCCGAGCTGCTTGACTTCATTTGAAATTGGTTCTACCAATTTGGGCCGTCCGTTCATTTCTGCCCTGGTATGGAGCGGGAGTATAGGATAAACTCTGGGCAAATGCAAACCCGCTTGGAGAAAACGGCCATCTGAACAAAAAAATAATTGGTAGAACCAATTTTTCGTGTATGATGGCGACAGTAAAAATGCGGTGGAAAACATGATCATGCCGAAAGCCCAGCCCCAAAGCCTGACCTGCCCCAGCGGGTACCGATGCATGGGCGGCGCCCCGGCCCTGCTGTGGCGGATCGAGGTGCAGAAGGCGCGCCTGGAGGTGCTGAGCCACAGCCTGGGCGGCCCCCTGTCGGTGGACATCGCGCAGCTTCTGAAGAACCCGGAATCCCGCCGCCAGTTCGTCCACGCCGACGACGTGGAGCAGCTGGGCGGGGTGATGCGCCAGTTGCAGCGCGGCGAGGACGCCATGGCCGTGTTCCGCCTGGCCAACCCCCGGGGCGGCACCGTGTGGATGAAGCTGGCCGGCCACGCCGACCCGGACCACGCCGGCTATGTGACCGGCCACGTGGTGGACATCACCGAAACGGCCCTGGCCATCCGCGACAAGGTGTGCCCGCAGGCGCCCCGGCGGCCGCGCCGCTCACCCTCGGCCATCAGGGATTCCTTCGATTCCGTGCCGGTCAACGACGACAGCATCGAAACGGTGCTGGAAATCCTGTTCCGCACCCAGGTGGGGCCGGCCTTCGACGGGATCCTGTTTTCCGACATCATGCAGCGGAAGAACAAGGTGGTGGTCTACAGCTACGGCCGGCCGTTCGAGTCCATGGAGCAGGCCAAGGCGTTCCCCTTCGTGGGCACCATCGCCGAAACGGTGACCACCTTCGGCCTGGACCACCTGATCGTCGACGACACCCTGGACAGCATCAAGGCCATCGACTGGGCCCTGTTCATCCCCGCCGGCATCCGGTCCTACTTCGCCAAGCCGTTCTTCAACGCCAAGGGGCTGCACAGCGTGCTGATCCTGTGCTCCACCGAACCGGGCCAGTTCCCCGAATCCCGCATCGACGCATTCGAGCCCCTGTACGCGCCGTTCGAAAAGGCGGTCGCCCAGTGGCGCAAGGCCAAGGGCCGGCGCTGAGGGGAAAGGGTTCTGGTCGTCGGCCCCTTAATCGTCCGACAGGATGGTGCAGACCACGCGGCGGTCGCCCCGGGGGCCGTCGAATTCGCAGAAGAAGATGTTCTGCCACCGCGACAGGCCCAGGCGGCCGTCGATGACGGGGATGGTCTCCGACGGCCCCACCAGCCCGGCCTTCAGGTGGGCATCGCCGTTGCCGTCCTGGCGGTCGTGCTCCCACACGCCCTGGGGGATCAGGCTCCGCAGCAGGCTGACCACGTCGTTCTGCACCGACTGGTCCCAGTTTTCCTGGATCATGATGGCCCCCGTGGCGCCCTGGGCGTAGACCGCCGCCAGGCCGGTGCGCACGCCGGATTCCGCCACCGCCGCGGCCACCTGGGCGGTGATGTCCACCAGTTCCTCGCGGGTGTGGGTGGTCAGGTGAAGGGTCTTCTGCATGGCGGGCGCTCCCAGGGGGGAATGCGGATCCTAGCAGACGCGGGCAGGCCCTGTCGCGGCCCGGGCGGGCCGTCGTATACTGGGGAGCGGGGACACTTTGCCGGAAGGAGCATGGCTGGGGCGGAAGGATTCGAACCTTCGAATGCCGGTACCAAAAACCGGTGCCTTAGACCACTTGGCTACGCCCCACCAGGCCATCGGGGGGCGCCACACATAGCCTTTTTCGCCGGCCCTGGCAACAGGCCGGCGGCGCCGCGGGCGGCCCCCGCGAAGGGACAAGGGGAGGGGTGCGGGCGATGCTGACCAGCCGGGTCCGGTTCCGCCTGATCACCGTGGCCGGGGTGGCCCTGGCCATGGGTGCCATATCGGCGCTGTCCATGGGCGGGATCGATATCCTGGTGGACGCCCTGGTGCCGCCGCACACCTACCTGGACGTCGCCCTGGGCGGCATCCTGGTGGGCGGCCTGCTGGCGGCCTACGAGCTGCTGCTGGTGGACGGCCCCTGGGGCCGGCCCATCCGCCGGGCCCCGGCCTGGGGCGCCCTGGCCCTGAACCTGGTGGTCTACGCCGTGGTCATCGGCGGCGTCTACGCGGCCTACAAGTTCGGGGTGCACGGCGACGATCCGCCCGGCTTCTACATGGGCGTGCGGCTCGACATCGACCCCCACGTGGCGGCGACCCTGGACCTGCTGGGCGCCCTGGCCACCTTCCTGCTGCTGTTCTTCGTGGTGCTGCTGCGCCGGGTGGTGGGCGGCAAGGCCCTGGCCTACCTGGTTCTGGGCCGCTACCGCCGCCACCAGGCGGAAGACCGCATCTTCCTGTTCCTGGACATGGTCGGCTCCACCCGCATGGCCGAGGAGCTGGGCGACCTGAGGGCCAGCGAGCTGATCGCCCGGGTGTTCTTCGACATCGACGAACCGGTGCTGCACCACGGCGGCCACACCCACCGCTACGTGGGCGACGCGGTGATGGTCACCTGGACCATGGAACGGGGCCTGGCCGGCGGCGCCTGCCTGCGCTGCGCCCTGGACGTGCAGGACATGATGGCCGCCCGGGCCGAAGCCTACCGGGCCGAATTCGGCTGGGCGCCGCAGTTCCGCGCCGGTCTCCACGGCGGCCGGGTGATCGCCGGCGAATGCGGCGACAGCCGCCGCCAGATCGCCTATTTCGGCGACACGGTGAACACGGCGGCGCGCATCGAGGCCGCCTGCCGCATGCTGGACCGCCCCGTCCTGGCCAGCGCCGCCCTGGTGGACCGCCTGGCCCCCCGCCCCCCGGCCCCGTCCTGGGATGGGCGGTGGGATGGCATCGCCTTCGAGGACATGGGCCGCCACGTCCTGCGCGGCAAGGCCGAACCCATCGGCCTTTACGCCGTGCGCAGGGTCTGACGCTCCCGCTCCAGCCGGTTGCCGTCCTGCTCCAGGGAGGCCGGCTTGACCCACCAGCCGGGATTGTGCTGGCCGATGGACAGGGCCGCCTGGACGGCCGAGGCCGGGCTGTCGAACAGGCCGAAGCAGGTGGCGCCGGAACCGCTCATGCGGGCCAGCAGCAGGCCGGGGCAGGGGGCCAGGGCGCGCAGCACCTTGCCGATGGCCGGCTGCAGGGATTCGGCGGCCGTGGTCAGGTCGTTGCCCCGCGCCTTCAGCAGGGCCGCCAGCTCGGCCGCGTCGGTCGGCGCGTAGGTGAACCGGGATTCCTTGGAAAAGTCCCCGTTGCGGGCCTTGAACACGGCCGGCGTGGGCACCGACACCCCCGGGTTGACCAGCAGCAGCGAGGCCTCGGGCAGGGCCGGGGCGGGGATCAGGATCTCGCCGATGCCGCCCATGAAGGCGGCCCGTCCCAGCAGGCACACGGGCACGTCGGCGCCCAGTTCCAGGGCCAGGTCCAGCAGGTCGTCGTCGGCCGCCTTCAGATCCCACAGGCGGTTCAGCGCCCGCAGCGCCGCCGCCGCATCGGCCGAACCGCCGCCGATGCCGGATGCCACGGGCAGGCGCTTGGTCAGGGCCAGGCGGGCCCGGGCCGGCACCCCGGCCTCTTCGGCCAGGCGGGTGGCGGCGCGCAGCACCAGGTTGTCGGGCCCGGCGGTCAGGCCGGCGCCGAAGGGGCCGTCGATGGTCAGGCCCAGGCGGTCCCAGGGCAGGGCGGTCAGGCTGTCCTGGATGCCGGCGAAGGCCACCAGGCTGTCCAGCAGGTGGTAGCCGTCGGCACGCCGGCCGGTGACGTGCAGGTACAGGTTGATCTTCGCCGGGGCGAAGGCGGTGACCGGTCCGCTCACCATCGGGCCGGCCGTCAGTTGGCGGCCGCGGAATTCGCCGTCGGCGGCACCGGCACCACGGGTGCGCCGCCCTGGACCTTGCGGCGGATCTCGGCCACCAGGTCCGGTTCCGGGTCCAGGGTCAGGGCCCGCTGCCACTGGAAGCGGGCTTCCAGCCGGCGGCCCACGCGCCAATAGGCGTCGCCCAGGTGGTCGTTGATGGTGGGGTCCTGGGGCCGCAGTTCCACGGCCCGCTCCAGTTCCTTCACCGCCTCGTCCACCATGCCCAGGCGGTAGTAGACCCAGCCCAGGCTGTCGACGATGTAACCGTCGTTGGGCCGCAGGCTGACGGCCCGCTTGATCATGGCCTGGGCCTGGTCCAGGTTCTTGCCCTTTTCCACCCAGGAATAGCCCAGGTAGTTCAGCACGTAGGGCTGGTCGGGCTCGAACGCCAGGGCCTTCAGGAAGTCGGCCTCGGCGCGGGGCCAGTCCTTGGACCGTTCCAGGCTCATGCCCCGGGAATAGAGCAGGCTCCAGTGCTGCTTTTCCAGCACCGGGATGCGCTCGAACACCCGGTCATAGGCCTTCACGGCCTCGGTGAAGCGTTCCCGCCGGCGCAGGATGTCGCCCATCTCGGCCAGGGCGTCGGTGCGTTCGGGGTAGGCCCGGGCCAGGGCTTCCAGTTCCGCCACCGCCTCGTCCGTGCGGTCCATGCGGTCCAGGTTCGAGGCGACCTTGATGCGCGCCGCCGGCGAGAACGGCGAGGTCCGGTCGATGGCCGCGTAAACCGTGTTGGCGGCCTCCAGGCGGTCGTCGGCTTCCAGCAGGCCGGCCACCAGGATCTGCGCCGCCGGGAAGTTGGGGCGCAGGTACAGGGCTTCGCGGCCGAACAGCAGGGCCGTCTCGCTGGCGTTCTGGCGGCCCAGCGAGCTGGCCAGGCCGAACAGCCCCTCGGCCGCCCCGTCGGCCGCCGTGGCGATCTCGGGCGGGGGCGTGCGGTCCGCCTTCAGGCTGGCGTAGGCCGGGTCCAGGAAGGTGGTGCCGGGGTTGCCGTTCTCATAGGTGTCGTAGACGGCCCGCGCCGCCTCGGGCTCGCCCATGCGCTGCAGCAGGTTGCCGCGCAGGATGGTCACCCGCAGGGAATGCCCCCCCTGGTTGGCGGCCAGGCCGGCGTACAGGTCCTTGGCCGCGGCCTGCCGGCCGCCCAGGTCGTTCAGGGCCGCGGCGTGCATGTCGTGCATGGTCTTCAGGCCGTCGCGGTGGTTCAGGGCCGCCAGGGCCCGCAGGGCCGAATCCGTGTTGCCCGCCCCGGCTTCCACCCAGGCGTTCAGCAGCGGCCCCAGCAGGCCGGCCACGCCGGTGCCCGGCAGGTCGGCCAGTTCCCGGCGGGCCGTGTCGTAGTCGCCGCGGCGCAGGGCGTCGATGCCCAGCAGGATGTGGGCCTGGTGGCTGTTGTCGGGCTGCCGTTCGATGAGCTGCCGGGCGCTGACCATGGCCTTGTCCATGCGCCCCTCGATCAGGTTCAGCAGGAAGGCCCGGCGCAGCAGTTGCAGGTTTTCCGGGTCCTGCTTCAGGGCCGCGTCGACGAATTCGGCGGCCCGTCCCAGGTCGTGGTTGCGCTGGGCCTGGCGGCCGGCCAGGTAGTTGCCCGACAGGGTGCCCGTGGGCGGGGCGTCGGCCACCGAGGGCGGATCCTGCTGCGCCGCCGGGGTGACGCAGGCGCCGGGCACCGTCGCCAGGACCAGCAGGGCCAGAACCCGGAACGTGCGCCGCCAGGCGAAGCGATGGGCGGGGCGGCCGGCGGCCAGGGGCCGGGGTTCGGGGGAGCGCGGTGCCGAGTTAGCCTTCATGTTGTCGCCGGTTCCGTCGTTGGGGGGGCGTCGTCGATCGCCAAGGTCCTACATATTGGGATAATTGGGCCCGCCGCCACCCTCGGGCGTCACCCAGGTGATGTTCTGGGTCGGGTCCTTGATGTCGCAGGTCTTGCAGTGCACGCAGTTCTGGGCGTTGATCTGCAGGCGCTCGCCGCCCTTGTCCTCGTCCTCCACGAACTCGTACACCCCGGCCGGGCAGAACCGCGCCTCGGGCCCGCCGAACCGCGCCAGGTTGATGGAAACCGGCACGTCCGGGTCGGTCAGGCGCAGGTGGCAGGGCTGGTCTTCCTCGTGGTTGGTGTTGGAAATGAACACCGAGGACAGCTTGTCGAAGCTGAGCTTCCCGTCGGGCTTGGGGTAGGCGATGGGCTTGCATTCGGCGGCCGGCTTCAATTGTTCGTGATCCCGCGTGGTGTCGCGCAGGGTCATGAAGATCTTGCCGCCGAAGATGTTCTGGTCGATGAAGTTGAAGGCCCCGCCCATGTAGGGGCCCCACTTGTGCATGGCGGCGCCGAAGTTGCGGCTGCGGTACAGTTCGTCCCAGGCCCAGCTGGCCTTGAAGTTGTCGCCATAGGCCGTCAGGTCGGCCCCGCCTTCGTCGCCGCCCTGAAGCGCCGCGAACACGGTTTCCGCCGCCACCATGCCCGACTTCATGGCCGTGTGGGTGCCCTTGATCTTGCTGAAGTTCAGGGTGCCGGCGTCGCAGCCCATGATGATGGCGCCGGGCATGGACATCTTGGGCAGGGAATTCAGCCCGCCCTTGGTGATGGCCCGGGCGCCATAGGCCACCCGCGTGCCGCCTTCCAGGTGGGCGGCGAACACCGGGTGGTGCTTCAGGCGCTGGAATTCGTCGAACGGGCCCACGTGGGGGTTCTCGTAGCTCAGATCGATGATCAGCCCCACCGCCACCTGGTTGCCGTTCAGGTGATACAGGAAGAACCCGCCCGAGCTGTTGCTTTCCGTCATCGGCCAGCCGGCGCCGTGGATCACCAGGCCCGGCTGGCTCTTGGCCGGGTCGATGTCCCACAGTTCCTTCACCCCGATGCCGTAATGCTGGGGGTCCGCCTCGGCATCCAGGCCATACTTGGCGATCAGCTGCTTGCCCAGGTGGCCGCGGCAGCCCTCGGCGAACAGGGTGTACTTGGCGCGCAGTTCCATGCCGGGCTCGAACCCGGCCTTCTGCTCGCCCTTGGCGTCCAGGCCCATGTCGCCGGTGGCCACGCCGGCCACGCTGCCGTCGTCGTTGAACAGCACCTCGGCGGCGGTGAAGCCGGGGAACACCTCCACCTCCAGGGCCTCGGCCTGCTCGCCCAGCCAGCGGCACACGTTGCCCAGGCTGACCACGTAGTTGCCGTCGTTGTGCATGGGCTTGGGCACCAAGGCGCCGGGCACCTTGGACCCCGCCGTCCCGGACCGCAGGAAATAGACCTCGTCCGACGTCACCGGGGTGTCCAGGGGCGCCCCCTGGTCCTTCCACTGGGGCAGCAGCTCGTCCAGGGCCCGGGTCTCGATGACCGCGCCCGACAGGATGTGCGCCCCCACTTCCGAGCCCTTCTCGAGTACGCAGACGGTGATCTCGTGCCCCTGTTCGGCGGCCAGTTGCCGCAACCGGATGGCGGCCGACAGGCCCGACGGCCCCGCGCCCACGATCACGACGTCGAATTCCATGGATTCCCGTTCCATCGGACCCTCCTTGTGCGCCAGGTGCCTGGGTGGCGGCGCCCCTTCGGGCTGGTATAGCACAGGGGGCGCTGTTCATGTCATCCCTCGCATGGCCCGGAACGGCGGGAATCCCGTTCCTTGGGGCCGGATGGCGGTGGTATGGTGCCGCCCATGGACCGCGCCGCCGCCCGACACCTGATGCAGTGGTACCTGGAGGCCGGAGTCGACGAGACCGTCGGCGCCGATCCCCTGGACCGGTTCACCGCGGCCCCGGTCCCCGAATCCGCGCCCGTGCCCGCGTCCGCGCCCACGGTCGCGCCCGCGTCCGCCCGCCCGTCCGGCCCCGATGCCGCGCCGGCCCGTCCCGCCCCGCCTTCAGCCCCCGCGCCGTCCCGTCCGGCGCCGCCCCCGCGCCAGGACGGCCCGCCGCCGGAAAGCCAGGCGGCGGTCAAGTCGGCCTGCGACCTGGCGGCGGCGGCCCGCAACCTGGACGACCTGCGCGCCGCCCTGGAAGGCTTCGACGGCTGCGCCCTGAAGAAGACGGCCACGAACCTGGTGTTCGGCGACGGCAGCCCCCGGGCCAAGGTGCTACTGATCGGCGAAGCCCCGGGTGCCGACGAGGATCGCCAGGGCGTGCCCTTCGTGGGCCCCAGCGGCCACCTGCTGGACAAGATGCTGACGGCCATCGGCCTGGAACGGGGCGACGTGTTCATCTCCAACACCGTGTTCTGGCGCCCGCCGGGCAACCGCACCCCCACCCTGGGCGAAACGGCCGTGTGCCAGCCCTTCGTCGAGCGCCTGGTGGAGCTGATCGACCCCCCGGTGCTGATCGCCCTGGGCGGCGCGGCGGCCAAGTCCCTGCTGGGGCGCACCGAGGCCGTGGGCCGCCTGCGCGGCCGCTGGTTCCCCTATGCCACGCCGCGCATGGCGGCGCCGGTGCAGGCCACGGTGATGTTTCACCCGGCCTACCTGCTGCGCTCGCCGGGGCGCAAGCGCGACGCCTGGCGCGACCTGCTGGCCATCCGCGACAAGCTGGACGCCGGCTGAACCCCCGCGCCGCCTGGACGGGGACGGGGTGTCTGGATTATTAGGAAGACATGCGTGACCACGGCGTGACATCCCCGGCCGGCTTCGTTGCCGGCGTTTTCCTGGCCCTGATGCTGATCCTGGCCGGGCACCCGGCGGCGCGGGCCTCCACCGGCGGGTCCGGGGCCGGGCCGGCCGACCTGCCCGCCGTGCTGTCCGACGCCGATGCCGATCGCTACCGCCAGATCTTCGAGATGCAGGAAGACGGCCAGTGGAAGGCCGCCGACCGCCTGATCAAGGCCCTGGAGGACCCGATCCTCATGGGCCACGTGCTGGCCCAGCGCTACCTGCATGCCACCGCCTACCGGTCCCAGTACAAGGAACTGAAGGACTGGATGGCGGCCTATGCGGACCATCCCGAGGCCACGCGCATCTACAAGCTGGCCCTGCGCCGCCGGCCCAAGAACTGGCGCATGCCCAAGCCGCCCCAGGCGGCCAGGGACATGGGGGCGGGCCTGGGTACGGGCAAGGCGCGCACCGTGACCGTGGCCAAGGGGCCGCGTCCCAAGGCGCCGCCGCGCAAGGCCCTGACCAAGGCCGAGCGCGCCAAGGCCGACGCCTATGCGCGCAAGGTGCGCCACTACCTGCGCAACGGCTGGACCAAGTCGGCCAAGCGGGTGCTGAACGAGAAAGAGGTCCAGGCCCTGCTGCCGCAGGTGGACTACGACACCCTGCGGGCCCACCTGGGCCACGCCTATTTCGTCGATGGGCACGACGACTGGGCCCTGCAGTGGGCCGGCCCGGCGGCCAAGCGCTCGGGCCGCTGGGTGCCCCAGGCCCACTGGACCAGCGGCCTGGCCGCCTGGCGCCTGAAGAAGTTCGCCGACGCCGCCAGCCATTTCGAGGCCGTCGCCGCCCGGCCCGACCTGGACCCGGAAATGCGCGCCGCCGGCGCCTTCTGGGCGGCCCGCACCCACATGATCGACGGCCGGCCCGACAAGGTGAACCCGCTGCTGCTGCGCGCTGCGGCGGAAAAGCGCACCTTCTATGGCCTGCTGGCCCGCAAGCTGCTGGGCCTGCCCATCGATTTCGCCTGGGAGCCCAC
>JAGREA010000067.1 GCA_020446745.1 Rhodobacterales bacterium
AAGCCCGCCGAGCCGCCGCGCCCGGGCCGCCGCCGCAGCGAGGGCCTGGCCTTCGCCAAGAGCGGCGACATCCGCATCATCGCCGACGAGACCAACAACGCCCTGCTGGTGCTGGCCGACCCGGCCGACTACCGCATGGTCGAGGCGGCCATCAAGAAGCTGGACGTGGTGCCCCTGCAGGTGCTGGTGGAGGCCACCATCGCCGAGGTGACCCTGAACGACGACCTGCGCTATGGCGTGCAGTGGTTCTTCCAGCACGGGGGCGGGGTGCGGGATTCCACCGGCCAGGCGATCCTGAGCGCCGGTACCACCAGCGCCATCGCCGCCTCGTTCCCGGGCTTCGCCTATGTGATCAATTCGTCGGGCGGGGCGCCGCGGCTGATCCTGTCGGCCCTGGAGGGGGTGACCAACGTCAACGTCATCTCGTCGCCCCACGTGATGATCCAGGACAACCAGTCGGCCGAGCTGGAGGTGGGCTTCGAAGTGCCCATCGTCACCCAGCAGCAGCAGTCCACCTCGGGCGAGGCCAACCTGGTGAACACGGTGCAGTACCGCAACGTGGGCGTGATCCTGAAGGTGACGCCGCGGGTCAACACCGGCGGCTCCATCAACATGGAGATCGAGCAGGAGGTCAGCAGCGTCCAGGCCACGGCCAACCCCACGCTCACGCCCACCATCACCCAGCGGCGGGTGAAAAGCTCCATCGTCGTGCAGCACGGCGAGACCGTGGTCATGGGCGGCATGATCCAGGACCAGGAAACCAAGACCAATTCCGGGGTGCCCATCCTGTCGCAGCTGCCGCTCATCGGCGCCCTGTTCGGCACCCGCAGCACCGGGGTGGTGCGCACCGAACTGCTGGTGCTGATCTCGCCCAAGGTGGTGCGCGACGCCAGCGAGGCCCGGCGGGTGACCCAGGAAATCCGCCAGCGGGTGCAGACCCTGAAGCCCTTCGAGACCCTGCGCAAGCGCCGCGAGATGCCGTTCCAGTAGGCGTTGGGCCGTTTCGCCCGTTCCACCGTTCCATTTTCGCCACCGCCGTCCACCGCCCCCGAGGGGCGGCAACGACCCATGCCGCCGCTCAATCGGTGGTTTGGTTGCGAAAGGCAAGCTCGGTCCAGGCCGCGCCGGTTGCCGCAATCGCCATAGTCGGAATTCTTTACACAAAGAGTGTGGGGGATTGCGTCCTGCAATCTGGCGTAGTGCCTTGAAATATTTGAAAAAATCGCCGTCAAGTTAGAATTTGTCCAGGCCCATGCGCGCATTAGGGCCCATGGAGCCGTCAAGATATTTTACTCCGGGGCACATATTATATTGTTCGCAGATGGACTATCGAACTGATAACAAACGATAACCCTATTTTCGGCACGATTCTTGCGTTTAACCCTGCCGAGGGAGTCCGATCTGCGAGGCTGAGGGTATGACGCCAGGGGTTTTTTCGATCATGCGAATCCAATTTGACGGGTTGCGCCGCGGGCGCAACGCGCTGGCCACACTGGCCGTTTGCGCGGGACTTCTGGTTGTTTCCGGTGCCACGTGGGCCCAGGAAACCGGCCAGGAACAGTCCGACGAACCCATTTCGGGCATGGTGGTCGATCTGCAAAACGGGCAGGTCTTCGTACCGGAACTGGGATGGGTCGGTAAGGACGCCTTCTTCGAATTCTACTACGCCAACGCCGCGCGCTTCGTCGGCGATGGCGTGGATTACGAAGGCATCATGAAACTGCACGGTCAGTCGGACTGACCGTCGTTCGGTGTGATGGACGGGCCCGGACATCCCAGCCCGGGCGTTGGAAAGGGTACAGGGCGGTGAAGACAGCGAATCGATACAACATCGACGGTGGTTCGGTCATGAACGGAGATCCGCGTTCTTCCGGTTGGATGAAACGTCTGGGACTGGCGGCGGCTGCCGCCATTCTGGTATCCGCGGGCGCGGCCCGCGCGGCCCACGTGGACGAAACGGCATCACGCCTGCCGGCGCTGGCCGACGGCACCTACGGCTTCGCCGTGGGCGACGTGGACGGCGCCAACGGCCCCGACCTGCTGGTCCTGAACCAGGGCCAGCCCCGCCTGCTGCTGAACGACGGCTCGGGGGCCTTCACCGACGCCACCGGCACCAACCTTCCGGCCCTGACCGGTCCCTTCATCGGCGGCGCCCTGGCCGATGTGGACGGCGTCAACGGCCCGGACCTGGTGCTGATCGCCCCCCTGGGCGGCCATGTCCTGCTGCTGAACAACGGCACCGGCGCGTTCTCCGACGCCTCGGGCAACCTGCCCACCCTGACCTCCGTTGGCACCGCCGCCGCCCTGGGCGACGTCGACGGGGACGGGGATGCCGACCTGGTCATCACCGGCCGCAACGGCGACGACCGCCTGCTGCTGAACAACGGCGCCGGCGTGTTCACCGACGCCACCGCCGGCCGCCTGCCCGCCGGCACGGCCGACAGCTTCGGCCTGACCCTGTTCGACGCCAACGGCGACGGCGGCTTGGACCTGTACATCACCACCGACGGCGCCCAGGACCGGCTGCTGCTCAACAACAAGCTGGGCGTGTTCACCGACATTTCGGTGGCCAGCCTGCCCGCCGGTGCCACCGGCGGCCAGGGCGTGGCGGCCGGCGATCTTGACGGCGACGGCGACCAGGACCTGGCGGTGGCCGCCGGGGCCGACGGCCTGCGCCTGCTGAACAACGCTGCCGGCATATTCACCGCCATGGCGGCGCCCGTGGTGCCCGAATTCGCCACCGCCGTGCGCCTGCGCGACATCGATTTCGAAGGCTCGCTGGACATCATCCTGGGGACGCTGGGCCAGGACCGTCTGATGATCAACGACGGCGCCGGCACCTTCACCGACGAGACCGCCAGCCGCCTGCCGGCGGACACCGACCGCACCTTCGGCCTGGTGGCCCCCGACGTGGACCAGGATCTGGACTTTGACATTGTGCAGGCCCGCCACGGCGGGCAGAACCGGCTGCTGATCAACGACATTCCGGCGCCCCGCATCCTGGTGAGCGTCGGGCCGAGCTATATCGAGCAGAACGACACCGCCACCGTCACCGTCGACACCTTCGACTTCGACGGCGTGGCCTCGACGCTGGTGCAGATCCTGCCGCCGTCGGGCGCGCCGTTCTTCCTGACCCTGTCGGGCGGCACCGAGGGCACGGCTTCCTTCGTGCCCACGCTGCAGGGCATCTACACCATCGTCGTGGCGTCCACCGACACGCTGAGCAACACGGGCAACAAGACCATCACCTTCCCCGTGGCGCCGGCCGACCTGACGGCGCCTTCGGTCGCCCTGGTGCTGACCGTGCCGCCGGGCCTGATCGAGGGCCAGAGCGTTTCCGTGCAGGCCACCGCCACCGACCCCGGCTCGCCGGCCTCGGGCGTCAATTCCCTGGGCGTGACCATCAACGGCACCCCGGTGCCGCTGGACAGCGGCGGCTTCGGCACCTACATGACCACCACCGACGGGCTGCACACCGTGGTCGCCACCGCCACCGACCTGGCGGGCAACACGGGCACCAACACCCAGACCTTCTCCGCCGCCCAAGACCTGACGCCGCCGACCGTGACCGTGGTCGCCACGCCGGATCCGGTGGACATCGTCAATCCGGTGTCCATCGTCGTGACCGCCGTGGACGACGTGTCCATCGCCAGCCTGGAGCTGCGCGCCTTCGGCCCCGGCACCGACCCGTCGGGTGACGTCGTGCCCCTGGACGGCAGCCTGAACGGCTCCTACACCCCCTACGTGCCGGGCACCTACACCTTCACGGCCGAGGCCGCGGACCCGGCCGGCAACACCGGCACGGCCAGCGACACCGTGGACGCCCAGGGCGTGCCCGACGTGACGCCGCCGACCGTCTCGCTGGTCATCTCGCCGCCCACCACCATCCCGGGCAGCCCGGTGACCATCACGGTCAACGCCACCGACGACATCCTGGTCAGCAGCGTCAGCCTGACCGTGAACGGCGTGCCGCAGACCCTGAACGGGTCCAACCAGGCCACCTTCACGCCGGTGACCATCGACACCTACGCCGTGGCCGCCACGGCCACCGACCCCACGGGCAACGTGGGCAACGCCAACGATACGTTCGACGCCATCGACCCGGCCAGCGACACCACGCCGCCCACCGTGGCCATCACCACGCCCACGGACAACGACGAGGTGGGCTTCCTGGCCGAGATCATCGGCACGGCCAACGACCAGCTGCTGAGCCAGTACACCCTGGAATACTCGCCCATGGGCGAGGGCAACTGGACGACCTTCCACACCGACACCCAGCCCGTGGTGGCCAACACCCTGGGCACCCTGAACACCGGCCAGCTGCGCAACGGCATGTATGACATCCGCCTGACCGCGGCCGACATCAACGGCCTGGTGGCGCAGACCCAGCGCACGGTGGCCGTTTCCGGCGAATTCAAGCCCGGCGTGTTCCAGATCTCGTTCACCGACATGAACCTGAAGGTCGCCGGCACGCCCATCGAGATCAAGCGCCACTACGACAGCCGCGACCGCGCCACCTCGGGCGACTTCGGCCACGGCTGGTCGCTGGAAGTGGTGCAGAAGGGCGAATACCGCAACAACATCCCGCCGGGGCAGGACTGGTACATCCAGTCGGGTGGCCCCCTGGGCGTCGCCAACTGCGGCTCCAGTGGCCCGACCACCCTGCACGTGACGGAAATCCGCCTGTCGGACGTGGAGTTCTACCAGTTCGCGGCCCAGGTCAACATGACCCCGCACATCTCGTCCATCTGCACCGCTACCATCTCGTTCAACCAGGTGGGCGGCGTGCCCGGAGCGACCCTGGTGTCGCTCAGCGGCAGCGACGTCTATTCCGGTTCGGGCGGCGGCGGCTGGTACGACGATCCGGGCTATCTGTTCGACCCCCTGCACCTGTGGGAGCCGGCCAACGTCCGCCTGACCACCATCGACGGCCGGATCATGGACCTGAACCTGTCGTCGGGCATCTTCCGCATCGGTGACAAGAACGGCAACGCCATCTCGATCTCCTCGTCGGGCGTCACCCACACGTCCGGCGCCTCCATCAGCTTCACCCGCGACGGTCTGGGGCGGATCACCGCCATCACCGATCCGCTGGGCAACAGCGTCAACTATGCCTACAACGCCTCCGGCGACCTGATCACCCACACCGACCGGGCGAGCAACGACACCGGCTTCGGCTACACGGGCAGCCACTTCCTGTCCACCATCACCGATCCCCTGGGCAACGTGGTTTCGGCCCAGACCTACAACCCGGACGGGACCCTGGCCTCGCAGACCGACGCCGACGGCAACACCAGCACCTTCGTGCATGACACCGACAACGGCACCGAGACCATCACCGACCGCAACGGCACGGTGCAGATCCTGCGCTATGGCCCCAACGGCAAGGTGGAAAGCGCCGAGAAGGGCAGCCAGGAGCTGACCTACACCTACGACGCCAACGGCAACCGGGCCACCGAGACGGACGCCCTGGGCAACACCAAGACGTTCACCCACAACGCCAACAACCAGCTGACCAGCGAGACCGACGCCGAAAGCAACGTCGTGACCTATACCTACGACGGCAGCAAGCGGCCCGAGACCCTGTCGGCCGAGGGCAAGAGCGTCACCTTCGCCTACGACGGCAACGGCAATCCGGACAGCATGACGGACGGCGACGGCAACACGCTGCAGGCCTTCACCTACGACGCGGCGGGCAATCCGACCCAGGTGACCACGGCCGCCGGCACCTATGACATGACCTATGACGCCAACGGCAACGTCCTGACCATGACGGGGCCGAACGGCATCAGCGAATCGACGGTCTACAACGCCAACGGCTGGCCCACCTCGAAGACCGTGTCGCAGATGGTGAACGGTGTTCTGACCAACGTGACGAGCACCTTCGTCTACGACGGCAACGGCAACGTGACCGAGCTGACCGACGGGCGGGGCGGCATCACCACCTTCGTCTACGACGGCGCCGGCCAGAAGACCAGCGAGACCGATCCCAACGGCAACACCACCACCTACGAATACGACGCCCGCGGGAACCAGACCCGGATCAACTATCCGGACGGCACCTTCGAGATCTCCGGCTATGACCTGGAAGACCGGCTGACGTCCCGGTCCAACCGCATTTCCAACATCGCCAACCTGCTGACGAACATCACGTTCTTCCAGTATGACGCCAACGACAACCTGACCCAGATCACCAACCAGGACGGCACCACCCGCACCTACACCTACGACGCCGCCGGCCGGCGCCTGACGGCCACGGACGAGCGGAGCAACACCACCACGATGACCTACGACGGCATCGGCCGCATCGAGACCATCACCGATGCGGGCACGGGGGTGCGCACCCTGGGCTACACGGGCACGGGCATCCGGCCCACCAGCGACACCGATCCGCTGACCCACACCACGTCCTACACCTTCGACCATGCCATCTTCGGCATGGAGCGGCTGATCGGCACCACCTACGCCGACGGCGAAACCACGTCGCAGACCTGGGCCCAGGGCAACCGCATCGCCACGATGACGGACGAGCTGGGCAAGGTGACCACCTATGCCTACGACAACGCCGGCAACCTGATCTCGGTGACCGACGCCGAAAGCAACGTGACCACCTACACCTACGACGGCCAGGGCCAGCGCCTGACGGAAACGGACGCCAACAGCCACACCACCAGCTACCGGTACGATGCCGGCGGCAACATGATCCGCCGCACCCTGCCGCTGGGGCAGTTCGAGACCTTCACCTACGACCTGAACGGCAACAAGCTGACCCACGTGGACTTCAACGGTGACACCACCACCTTCACCTACGACTCCATGAACCGGGTGGCCACCAAGACCCTGCCCAACACCGATGTGCTGGTCTACACCTACACCGACCTGGGCAAGATCGACACGGTCACCGACCCCCGCGGCGTGACCGACTTCGACTACGACAACCGGGGCCGCCTGACCATGGTCACGCACCCCGATGCATCGACCATCAGCTACACCTATGACGACGCCGGCAACCGGGTGTCGGTGACGGCGCCGACCGGGGTGACGACCTACACCTACGATGCCATGAACCGCATCTCCACGGTCACCGATCCCAATTCCGACGTGACCACCTACACCTACGATCTGGTGGGCAACATCACCCGGGTGGACCACGCCAACGGCACCAGCACCACGGTGGCCTACGACAACCGCAACCGGGCCACCGGCATCACCCTGCTGGCCACCGACGGCGTGTCGGTGCTGGCCCAGCACACCTACACCCTGGATGCCAAGGGGCGGCGCACGCAGCTGGCCGAACTCGGCGGACGCACGGTGGACTACACCTACGACGCCATCGACCGCCTGCTGACCGAGGACAACGGCACCCTGACCACCTACACCTACGATGACGTGGGCAACCGCCTGACCCGCGACGTGGGTGGCTCGTTGACCAGCTATACCTACGACAACAACAACCGCCTGACGGCGGCCGGCGGCGTCTCCTTCGGTTACGACAACAACGGCAACACCACGTCCATGACCGATGGCGGGCTGACCACCACCTACACCTACGACGGCCTGGACCGCCTGGTCCGCGTCACGTCGCCCACCCTGGTGAACACGGACTTCGTGTACGACCATTCGGGCAACCGGGTGCAGCGGGACGAGGCCGGCACGATCACCAACTTCGTGGTCGACGTGAACGATCCCAGCGGCCTGTCCCAGGTGCTGGCGGAAACCGACAACCTGGGGGCCGTGCAGACCGGCTTCGTGCACGGCAACGACCTGCTGAGCATGCTGCGCGGCGGGGCCAACGACCGCTACTTCCACACCGACGGCCTGGGCAGCAACCGGGTCCTGTCGGACAACACGGGCGCGGTCACCGACACCTACGACTTCCAGGCCTTCGGCGCCTTCGACGGCGTGCCCACGGGCTCCACGCCGAACGACTACCTGTTCGCCGGCGAGGCCTTCGAGCCGCCGGCCGGGGCCTACTACCTGCGCGACCGCTACATGGACCCGCGTCTGGGCCGGTTCCTGAGCATGGACAAGCGGCCGGGTGACATCCGCAACCCGATCACCCTGCACCGCTACCTCTATGCCAACGCCAACCCGACGAACATGGTCGACCCGACGGGCCAGTTCTCGATGATCTCGGTCTCCATCAGCGTGGCCATCATCGGCACCCTGGCGGCCATCGCGGTCTACAACTTCATCGTCAAGCCGGCCCAGGAGGTCTACGACGAGATCAACACCCTGATGGTCGAGATCCCGTCGATGAAGTTGAACAAGTCGACGCCAAAGGAGGACCTGGGATTCCAGGCACCCTTCAACGACGACGGCGAGTTTGACATCACCGAACTGGCCAACGCCGGCGACGGCTCGGTGGGCAAGTCCTACAGCATCCTGGAAAAGATGACCCAGACGGCGGGCCAGGCCGTGATCCAGATCCACAAGCGGAACTCCGGCATCTGGCTGGCCTACCTGCCCAGCGCGGACGACTCCGGCATTCCGGGCAACTATCTGGACTGCGGCTTCAACAAGTACGTGAAGAAGCAGTACGGCCTGGGTCTGCTGACCGGTCTGTCAGCGGCCAAGAACCTGTCTGCGGCGACCAACATCATCGGTATCTACATGTCCTACTTCACCTTCCTGACGCTGGCAGCCGAAACGCTGGACGCCTGGGGGATGGGACGGATACCCGAACAACCCGAAGGCGGCAGTTGTGACGCCTGGGATTGGTGGTGATGGGAGTGACCGACATGCCTGGTACTTTCAAGAAGATGGGGCGTAACATGAACCGGACGGCGGTTACCCTGAGCCTTCTCGCGGCCTTGACCCTTTCGTCGCCGGCGGCGGCGGCATCGAACACCATCGGTGCCACCGACGGCAGTTTCGAAAGCGGCCTGGTGGGCGTCACCACCACGGGCGACGTGCGCAGCGTCACCCACTTCGGCACGGCGCTGCCGTCGGACGGCGGCCGGGGCGTGGCCCTGACCACCGAGCCGAGCAGCGGCACCACGGCGGCCGACGCGGACTCCAGCACGCTGAGCATCGAGAACTTCTCGATCCCGGCGGGGACCACCACCTTGCGTCTGGACTATGACGTCTTCACCGACGAGGCGCCGGCCAGTCCGTCCAACGACACCTTCACCGCCAAGCTGGTGCTGGTGACCGCCGGCGGCGAAAACATCCTGCTGGCCTCCGACACCTTCGACACCTTCTTCGACGCCCACTGGACCGACTACGCCAGCCACACCGGCCAGCGTACCCTGACCGCCAACGTGGCCGCCCATGCGGGCTCGGCCGACACCTTCACCTTGGAACTGCGGGTGGAAGACAAGGGCGACGGCCGCGGCAACACGGCCGTGTTCATCGACAACGTGCGGTTCGTCGAAGGTGGCGACCCCATCGCCGCCCTGGGCTTCAGCTTCAAGGAAGCGGCCATCAACGAGACCATCCGCTTCGATGGCTCGGCCTCGACCGACGACGGCGCCATCACGTCCTACGACTGGAACTTCGGCAACGGCTGGATCGGCAACGGCCCCATCATCGACTTCCCGTACGATGCCGGCGGCTTCTACAACGGCACGCTGACCGTCACCGACGACGACGGCAAGACCGACACCACCCAGTTCCAGGTGCTGATCGGCGGCGAGATCAACCGGGCCCCCGTGTTCGTTTCCGTCCCGCCCACCAATGCGCGGGAAAACAACGTTTACGTCTATGACGTGGACGCCCAGGACCCGGAATCCGCCTTCGGCGACACCGTCACCTATGCCCTGGACACGGCGCCGGCCGGCATGGCCATCGACCCGGCCACGGGCGTGATCAACTGGATCCCCGATTCCTCGGCCCCGGCCGTCAGCTCGGTGGTGGTTTCGGCCACCGACAGCATGGGCCTGGTGACCACCCAGTCCTTCGACATCACGGTGGATACCTCGGTGTTCATCATCGCCGTGCGGGACGACGGCTACATCCGCTACGCCCGGTCCAATGGTGACGGCACCTGGAGCGGCCAGCGGTGGATCGACCGGGTGCCCAACGGCACCGTCCGCGGCGTGACCATCAACGACTTCGACAACGACGGCGACATGGACTTCGCCGTGGCCGGCGAGCCCGGCAACGTGGAAGTCTACCTGTACCTGAACGACGGCTTCGACAACTTCACCAACGCCGGCGTCGTGGTCACCGTCGATTTCGACGGCAACCCGTCCTACGGCATGACCAGCGGCGATTTCAACGAGGACGGCAACCAGGACATCCGCATCAACCTGGCCACCGACAGGTACGTGTTGGCCTTCGGTGCCGGTGACGGCACCTTCCCCACGAAGTCGGAAATCGACGACAATTTGAGTGCCAAGCGCGAAACGGACGTGGCCGATTTCAACCTGGACGGCCACCTGGACATCGTTTCGGGGCGCTACAACACGGGCTACCTGGAAGTCCTGCTGGGCGTGGGTGACGGCACCTTCACCAGCCTGGGCGAACCCCTCGATCCTGGCACGGACCCCTACGCCGTCATGGCCGGCGACTTCAACGAGGACGGCTTCCCCGACATTATCGCCAACTACGGCAGCAACGGTGATCACTACCTCTATCCCGGCAACGGCGACGGCACCTTCGGCGCCGGCGTCTACCTGCCCAACGTGGACAACAACAACCACGCCGGCGGCGACGCCTACGACTTCAACCGGGACGGCCACCTGGACATCATCCAGGTGACCTACACCACCGACACCCTCCGCTACATCCCGGGCAACGGCGACGGCACCTTCGGCGCGGCCGTGGTTATCGACAACATCGGCAACACGTCCCTGTCCGTGGCGGCGCCGCCCATCGGCGTGCCCACCGGCACGCCCCTGGCCCGCGTGCTGCCCAACCCGGGGATCGTCGCCGGCGGCGGCACCCTGGGCTTCACGGCGGCCGGGTCGTCGGACGACGGCTCCATCGTCAGCTACGACTGGACCTTCAGCGACGATGCCTCCACGGCCACGGGCGAGACGGCCAGCCACACCTATCCCACCGAGGAAGGCAAGCATTCGGCCAAGGTGCTGGTCACCGACAACGACGGCAGGAAGGCCACGGCCGTGGCCCGCGTGTTCGTGCAGAACGATCCGCCCGTCGCCGATGCCGGCGGCCCCTACACCTTTGGTGAAATCAATTCCACGGCCGGTGTCTACACCGTCACCCTGGACGGCACCGGATCCCACGATACGGATGCCGCGGCCCTGACCTACGAATGGGATCTGGGCAACTTCCTGGACGAGGACTTCTCGGACGGCACCATCGATCCCTTGCTGTGGGACCAGGTCGGCGCCACCGCGGTGATCGGCACCGAGGGCACCGAGGCGCAGCTCATCGGCAACGGAAGCTGGGGCGCCCGCCATATCGTGACCCACAAGACCTATCCGCGGGTGCACGGCGACAGCTTCACCGGCGTGGTCTACGACGCCACCACCAGCGGCGGCCACTACATGATGTGGGGCCTGCGGTATCCGTCCACCGACTACAGCTATACCCGCTTTACCTATGCCATCTACTTCAACGGCGGCACCATCTACATCTATGAACGCGGCGGCAGCCGCGGCCAGGTGTCGACCTATTCCTACAACACCGCGTACGAAGTGCGGATCGACGTGAAGAAGCAGGGCGCCATCTACTACATGCGCCAGGTGGGAGCACCGAACTGGACCATCCTCTACCAGTCCAATCAGTACACCGACACCGACCTGCAGCTGGGCGCGACCATCGCCAACGGCGATTTCCGGTTCCGCAGCTTCACGGCGCCGTCGGACCGCTCCACCGATCCGAGCCCCACGGTCGTCTATCCGCGCAAGGGCACCTATGACGTGTCCCTGAAGGTCACCGACGCCGGTGGCCAGTCGGACGTGGAAACGACCCAGGTCAACCTGGTCGTCGGCCCGCCGCCGGTGTCCGATCCGGGCGGCCCCTACGTGCTGACCGAGAACGATGCCTCGTGCAACACCTGGACGGTGACCTTCGACGGCACGGGTTCCACCGATGAAGGGGGGATTCTGTCCTACGACTGGGACTTCGGCGATGGCAACACGGGCACGGGCGCCACGCCCACCCACACCTATGCCGCACCGGGGACCTATACGGTCAGCCTGACCGTGATGGACAACGCCTTCCAGACCCACACCATGTCCACCACCGTCGAAACGACGGCCCAGGCCCTGCCCGTGGCCGCCGCCGGCGGCCCTGCCAGCGTGGACGAAAGCGTCGCCAACGGCGGCCTGTGGTCGGTCACCTTCAACACCACGGGGTCCTCGGACGACGTGGGCATCTGCGACTACACGTGGGACTTCGGTGACGGGCAGACCGGCACCGGGGCCGCGCCCACGCACCAGTACGCCGGCACCGGCACCTACACGGCCACCGTGACCGTGCGCGACCATGCCCACCAGGAGGCCATGGCCACCCATACGGTGGTGGTCGAGAACAACGATCCGCCCGTGGCCGTGCACAACGGCCCCTACGCGGTGGACGAAGCCGCCGCCAACGAAGGCCTGTGGACGGTCAACTTCTCCGCCGCCGGGTCCTCGGACGACTTCGGCATCTATGACTATTCGTGGAACTTCGGCGACGGGAACCTGGGATCGGGTGCCAACCCGACCCACCAGTACGACTCCGTCGGCGTCTACAACGTGGTCCTGACGGTGCGCGACCACGCCCTGCAGAGCCACCAGGTGTCGACCACGGCGGTGGTCACGGCCAACGACATGCCCGTGCCCAACATCGTGGCCACCAGCGTGGCGGACGAAACCTTTGCCTTCGGCGGCCGCTGGACGGTGCCCTTCGACGCCACCGGTTCCACCGACGACTTCGGCATCTGGACCTACGATTGGGACTTCGACGACGGCCTGACCGGCACGGGCGACACCATCAGCCACGACTACTTCGTGCTGGGGGACTATAACGTCCAGCTGACGGTCACCGACCACGGCGAACAGGCCGTGCCGCTGATCCATCCCCTGTCCATCACCGCCAACGACCCGCCCGTGGCCGATGCCGGCGACGTGCTGGTGCTGAACGAAAGCCACGCCATCGACGGCGTGTGGCACGGCCAGTTCAACGGCTCGGGTTCCACCGACGACGTGGGCATCTTCGATTACGAATGGTGGATCGACGCCCTGCAGATGAACGAGCCGTTCAACGGCACGACCATCGACGCGGGTGCCTGGATCACCTCTGGGGCGACCCAGGACGGCAAGATCATGGTGACGGGCGCCAACAGTTGGACCAACCGCTACGTCACGTCGGTGCAGAACTTCACGCGCAGCGACGATCTGGTGTTCCAGGCGCGGGTCACCACGTCGACCAGCACCGCGGCCCAGGCCATGATGATCGGCTTCAAGGATACGTCGACGAACTACAGCTACACCGCGATGCCGCACGCGATCTATTTCGAGAACGGCAACATCGACGTCTACGAGTTCAACAGCCAGCGGGCCAACAACATCGGGTCCTATGTGCGCGGCGAGACCTATGACGTGCGCATCCGCCTGCAGCGCCACGGCGGCGCCGGCTACTACATCAAGCAGGCCGACTCCAACGTTTGGACCACGCTCCACTACGCCAACAACAACGACACGACGGGTACGCTCAAGGCCCACTTCACGGCCAACGACAATACCTGGGTGGTCGATGACATCCGCGTCGGGTACATCGGTTCGGGCGTCAACTACGTGCACCGGTTCCATTCCACGGGCACCCACAACGTGACCCTGAACGTGCGCGACCACGCCCTTCAGGTGGACCAGGACACCACCACGGTGCAGGTCACGGCGGGCGACCCGCCGACAGCCGATCCGGGCGGTCCGTACACCATCGAACAGGGCATGATCCTGACCCTGAACTCCACCGGGTCCAGCGACGACTTCGGCATCGCCCGCTACGATTGGGACTTCGGCGACGGCTCCAAGAGCCGCTCGGCCAACCCCAAGAAGTTCTGGCGCACGCCGGGGACCTATACGGTCACCCTGACCGTGACCGACAACATCAAGCAGACCCACACGGCCTCCACCACGGTCGAGGTGATCACGGGCGCCGCCCCGGTCGCCGACGCCGGTGGCCCGTACCAGTCCGGTGCCGGCGGTCCGTCCGTCATGCTGGACGGCGGCGGTTCTTCCGACGACTACGGCATCGCCAACTACCTGTGGGACCTGAACACCGCCAGCGATTCCGACGGTGACGGCAACCCGTCCAACGACGTGGACGCCGTGGGCCGCCAGGTGCTCTACACCTACAGCGCCACGGGCACCTACACGGTGCAGTTGACGGTCGTCGATGGTGTCGGCCAGACCGATACCGACACGGCCACCGTCAACGTGGTCGCCGACCTGCCGCCGCGGGTGGTGACCGTGCCTTGGGTGAGCACCGACATCGCCGTGCCGCACGAAACCTGGCCCGGCAAGGAGATCACCTTCAAGGGCGTCGCCCACGACGCCGACCTGAAGGAGTACGAGTGGGACTTCGGCGACGGAGAAACCTCGGGCAAGATCGCGGCCAGTTCCGCCAACTGGTTCGCCCTGGAAGCCAAGCACGCCTATCCCGACACGGTGCCGGCGGGCACGCCCTTCGTGGCGCGCCTGACGGTGTGGGACAACGCGGGCAATTCCAGCACCGACACCTACACCGTCATCGTCAAGGCCAAGTCCCTGACCGTCGAGGTCAACGTGGCCATCGA
>JAGREA010000068.1 GCA_020446745.1 Rhodobacterales bacterium
CGACTACGCCAACCGCTGCGTGGTGGCCCAGCCGGGCGTCACCAACCTGGGCATCACCACGGCGGTGAAGGACCAGGGCTTCTATTACGCGCCCGATCCGTCCAGCCAGATCGCCTGCTCCATAGGCGGCAACGTGGCCGAGAATTCCGGCGGCGTGCACTGCCTGAAATACGGCCTGACCACCAACAACCTGCTGGGCCTGGAAATGGTGCTGATGGACGGCGAGGTGATCCGCGTGGGCGGCAAGCACCTGGACGCCGGGGGCTACGACCTGATGGGCCTGATCACCGGGTCCGAGGGCCTGCTGGGGGTGATCACCGAGGTCACCGTGCGCATCCTCCAGGCCCCGGCCAGCGCCCGCGCCCTGTTGATCGGCTTCCCCTCCAGCGAGGCGGCGGGGGACTGCGTGGCCGCCATCATCGGCGCCGGCATCATCCCCGGCGGCATGGAGATGATGGACCGGCCGGCCATTGCCGCGGCGGAAGCCTTCGTCCACGCCGACTACCCGCTGGACGTGGAGGCCCTGCTGATCGTCGAGCTGGACGGCCCCGAGGCCGAGGTGGACCACCTGATCGAGCGGGTGGACGCCATCGCGCGGGACGGCGGCGCCACCACGGTGCGGGCCAGCACGTCCGAGGCCGAGCGCCAGCTTTTCTGGGCCGGGCGCAAGGCCGCCTTCCCGGCCGTGGGGCGCCTGTCGCCCGACTACTACTGCATGGACGGCACCATCCCGCGCCACCAGCTGCCCACGGTGCTGAACCGCATGCAGGACTTCTCGCAGCAGTACGGCCTGCGCCTGGCCAACGTGTTCCACGCCGGCGACGGCAACCTGCATCCGCTGATCCTGTTCGACGCCAACGCGCCGGGCGAACTGCAGAAGGCCGAGGACTTCGGGGCCGACATCCTGAAGCTGTGCGTCGAGGTGGGCGGCGTGCTCACCGGCGAGCACGGCGTGGGGGTGGAAAAGCGCGACCTGATGGGCACCATGTTCACCGAGGCGGACCTGGACCAGCAGCAGCGGGTCAAATGCGCCTTCGATCCCCTGGGGCTGCTGAACCCGGGCAAGGTCTATCCCACCCTGCACCGCTGCGCCGAACTGGGGCGCCTGCACGTGCACGAGGGACAGATGCGCTTCCCCGACCTGCCCCGGTTCTGAGGGCGCCATGGATTCCACCCGCTTCAACCCCGGCAACGCGGAACAGGTGCTGGCCGTCCTGCAATGGGCGGCGGGCGAGGGGGCGACCCTGGAACTGGTGGGCGGCGGCGCCAAGCGCGCCTGGGGCCGCCCGGTGCAGGCCGAATACACCCTGGACCTGGCCGGCCTGTCGGGCATCAACCTGTACGAGCCGGCGGAACTGGTGATGACCCTGAAGCCCGGCACCCCCATGGCCGAGGTCCAGGCCACCCTGGCCGCCCAGCGCCAGCGCCTGGCCTTCGACCCGCCGGACCTGGGCCCCCTGCTGGGGGTGGACGCGGGCGGCGGCACCATCGGCGGCGCCGTGCTGACCAACCTGGCCGGCCCCGGGCGGCCGCGCCAGGGGGCGGCGCGGGACCACCTGCTGGGCTTCAAGGGCGTCAGCGGCCGGGGCGAGGCCTTCAAGTCCGGCGGCCGGGTGGTGAAGAACGTGACCGGGTTCGACCTGTCGAAGCTGATGGCCGGCTCCTTCGGCACCCTGGCGGCGCTGACGGAACTGTCGCTGCGGGTCCTGCCCATCCCGGAAAAGACCCGCACCGTGCTGCTGTTCGGCGCCCCGGCGGCCGATGGCGCCCGGGCCATGGCGGCGGCCCTGGGCAGCCCCCACGACGTGGACGCGGCGGCCTTCCTGCCGGCCGGCGTGGCGGCGCGCTCGGCGGTGGATTACGTGTCCGGCGCCGGGGAATCGGTGACCGCCCTGCGGGTGGAAGGCCCGGGGCCCTCGGTGGCCGCCCGCTGCGCCGCCCTGCGCGGGCTGCTGGCCTCCTTCGGCGCGGTGGAGGAACTGCACACGGCGCGGTCGGAAACCCTGTGGCGGGAACTGCGCGACGTGGCCCCGTTCACCGGCGGCGACGGGGAATTCGCCGACCGGCGCCAGGTGTGGCGCCTGTCCACGGCGCCCTCGGCCGGCCCGGCCCTGGGCCAGGAACTGGCCGAGGACTTCGACGGCGAATGGTACGCCGACTGGGGCGGCGGCCTGGTGTGGCTGGCCATCCCGCCCCGCGACGACGCGGCCCACCACCCGGTGCGCGCCGCCCTGGCCGAAGCCGGCGGCGGCCACGCCACCCTGATGCGGGCCGACGCGCCGGTGCGCGCCGCCGTGCCCGTGTTCCAGCCCCAGGCCCCGGCCCTGGCCGCCCTGGGCCAGCGGGTGAAGGCCGGGTTCGACCCCAAGGGCATCCTCAACCCCGGGCGCATGGACACCTGACATGGAAACCCGGTTCTCCGAGGCCCAGCTGGCGACACCGGCCATCCAGGAAGCCAACCGCATCCTGCGCACCTGCGTGCACTGCGGCTTCTGCACGGCCACCTGCCCCACCTATGTGCTGCTGGGCGACGAACTGGACAGCCCGCGGGGCCGCATCTACCAGATCAAGCACATGCTGGAGAGCGACAAGCCGCCCAAGCCCGGCCTGGTCAAGCACGTGGACCGCTGCCTCACCTGCCTGTCCTGCATGACCACCTGCCCGTCGGGTGTGGACTACGTGCGGCTGATCGAACACGCCCGGGTGCGCATCGAGGCCACCCACCGCCGCCCCCTGGGCGAGCGGCTGATGCGGACCCTGCTGGCCACGGTGGTGCCGCGCCCGTCGGTGTTCCGCCTGGCCCTGGTGGCCGGGCGCCTGGGGCGGTTCGCCCAGGGGCTCATGCCCGGGCGCCTGAAGGGCATGGTGGCCATGGCGCCGGACCGCATCGCCGCGCCCTCGCCGGTGGACCGGCCGGGGGTGTATCCGGCCGAGGGCGAACGCAGGAAGCGGGTGGTGATGATGTCGGGCTGCGCCCAGCAGGTGCTGCGCCCGGCCATCAACGAGGCCACCATGCGCCTGCTCACCCGCCTGGGGTGCGAGGTGGTGGTGCCGTCGGGCGGCGGCTGCTGCGGCGCCGTGGTGCTGCACATGGGCCGCGAGGACGAGGCCAGGGCGGCGGCCCGGCGCAACATCGCCGCCTGGGAAAAGGTGGCGGCCCAGGACGGCGGCCTGGACGCGGTGGTCAGCAATGCGTCCGGCTGCGGCACCTCGGTGAAGGACTACGGCCACCTGCTGGCCGACGACCCGGCCTGGGCCGACCGGGCGGCGGCCATGGCGGCCCTGACCAAGGACGTGTCCGAGGTGCTGGCCGATCTGGAGATCACGCCCCGGCCCGGCCGGCCCTATATTTCGGTGGCCTACCATTCGGCCTGTTCCCTGCAGCACGGCCAGAAGATCCCCGACCTGCCCAAGACCCTGCTGGCGCGCGCCGGGTTCGACGTGCGCGTGCCGGCGGAATCCCACATCTGCTGCGGCTCGGCCGGCACCTACAACATCCTGCAGCCGGCCCTGTCGGCGCAATTGAAGGCCCGCAAGGTGGCCAACCTGAAGGCCACCGGCGCGGTGGTGGTGGCGGCCGGCAACATCGGCTGCCTGGAACACATCGGCCGCGGCCTGGACCGGCCCGTGGTGCACACGGTGGAACTGCTGGACTGGGCCACGGGCGGACCGAAGCCGGCCGGGCTTTGAACGACCCGGCCGGAACCAGAATGAACGGGAGGAACCACGCATGACCGCTGAACGGGCGCCCCTGGGCGACGACCTGATTGCCGAACTGTCGGGCCTGCTGGGCGATCGCCTGTCCCTGTCGGCGGCGGTGCGCGAGCAGCACGGGCGGGACGAATCCTACCACCACCCCCAGCCGCCCGACGCCGTGGCCTTCGTCGAGTCCACCGACGAGGTGGTGGCCGTGGTCAAGGCCTGCGCGGCCCGGCGCGTGCCGGTCATCCCCTTCGGCACGGGAACGTCGCTGGAAGGCCACGTGGCCGCCGTGCGCGGCGGGGTGTGCATCGACGTGACCCGCATGGACAAGGTGCTGGCCGTCAACGCCGAGGACCTGGACGTGGTGGTGCAGCCCGGCGTCACCCGCAAGGCCCTGAACGAGCACCTGCGCGACACCGGCCTGTTCTTCCCCGTGGACCCGGGGGCCAATGCCTCGCTGGGCGGCATGGTGGCCACCCGGGCGTCGGGCACCAACGCCGTGCGCTACGGCACCATGGCCGACGTGGTGCTGTCGCTGGAGGTGGTGGTGGCCGACGGCCGGGTGATCCGCACGGCGCGCCGGGCCCGCAAGTCCGCCGCCGGCTACGACCTGACCCACCTGTTCGTGGGTTCGGAAGGCACCCTGGGGGTGGTCACCGAGATCACGCTGAAGGTGTTCGGCATCCCGGAGGCCATCCTGGCCGCCGTGGTCTCGTTCCCCGACCTGGACGGGGCCGTGAACGCGGTGATCGAGACCATCCAGCTGGGCGTGCCCATCGCCCGCATCGAGCTGCTGGACGAGGTGCAGATGGACGCCTGCAACCGCTATTCGGGCCTGGACTATCCCGTGCAGCCGACCCTGTTCCTGGAATTCCACGGCTCCGAGGCCGGGGTGAAGGAGCAGGTGGCGACGGTGGAGGCCCTGTGCGAAGGCCATGGCGGCGGCCATTTCCAGTGGTCCACCCGGCCCGAGGACCGGACCAAGCTGTGGCAGGCCCGCCACGACGCCGCCTATGCGGCCATGGGCCTGCAGCCGGGCACCAAGCCCATGGCGACGGACGTGTGCGTGCCCATCTCGCGCCTGGCCGAATGCATCCTGGAAACCAAGAAGGACATCGTGGCGAGCGGCCTGATCGCCCCCATCGTCGGCCACGTGGGCGACGGCAACTTCCACCTGGTGCTGCTGGTGGACCCGGACGATCCCGACGACATCGCCCGCGCCCACGCCCTGAACGACCGCATGGTCATGCGGGCCCTGGCCATGGAGGGCACCTGCACGGGCGAGCACGGCGTGGGCCTGGGCAAGATGGACTTCCTGACCGCCGAGCACGGCGAGGCCCTGGGCCTCATGCGCGCCATCAAGCGGGCGCTGGACCCGGACGACATCATGAACCCGGGGAAGATCGTCCGGGTGTGATCGAGACGGTGCTTGCGTGCCCCCAAAGGCGCGCAATCAATCGTCATGCCCGGGCTTGTCCCGGGCATCCACGTCTTTCGGCGGCGGACAAAAAAGTCGTGGACCCCCGGGACAAGCCCGGGGGCGACGGAAAGGGCGGGATAGGGAGAAGAGGGCGGCCTAGGCCGCCGCCCGGTCCTCGGCCACCATTTCCAGGATCGTGCGCACGGTGTTCTCGGCCCCGTCGGCGATCTGGCCGATGGTGCTGTCCAGCATGTAGCACGGGCTGGTGGCCAGGCGCAGGCGGGGGTCGATGACCACCTGGCCGTGGGTGGTCTTGATGTGCTGGCCGCCCATGGCGGTGATGGCCTCGGCCGTGCCTTCGTCCTGGCCGATGGTCACCTCGGCGTGCTCGAAGATCTTGGCCATCAGGGCCGGGGCGATGCACAGCGCGCCGATGGGCTTGCGGGCCGCGTGGGTGGCGCGCACGGCGGCCTCCACGTCCGGGTTGATGGTGCAGTCGGCACCGTCGAAGGCGAAGCTGCACAGGTTCTTGGCGGCGCCGAAGCCGCCGGGGAAGATGATGGCGTCGAAGGCGTCGGCGTCGTAGTCCGACAGGGGCTTCACCGCGCCCCGGGCGATGCGCGCCGATTCCACCAGCACGTTGCGGCTTTCCGGGCTTTCCTCGCCGGTCAGGTGGTTCACCACGTGGGCCTGGTCCACATCCGGCGCGAAGCACTGGTAGGCCGCGCCCTGGCGGTCCAGCGCCAGCAGCGTCAGCACCGATTCATGGATCTCGGCGCCGTCATAGACGCCGCAGCCGGAAAGGACCACGGCGATAGCGGGGGTGGGTTGGGTCATGGCGGATCTCCCTGTCTGGCCTCCCCGGAGGGGGGATCAGTCTGGCGCGATCCGGCGGGCGATTGCAAATCACATGTCTCGGGTCACATGTCGAGCGCGCGCTGGTACAGGTCCAGCAGTTCCTCCTGCTCGCGCCGGTCGGCCTGGTCCATCTTGCGCAGGCGCACGATCTGGCGCAGCACCTTCACGTCGAACCCCGTGCCCTTGGCTTCCGCATAGATGTCGCGGATGTCGGACGCGATGCCCGCCTTTTCCTCTTCCAGCCGTTCGATGCGCTCCACGAAGGACCGCAGCCGGTCCCCCGCCACGCCGCCCACTTCGCTCATGATGGTGTGTCTCCCTGGTCTTGGATCCGTCCCCGCGACCGCGCGCGGGCCGGGGACGGTGGCCGGGGACAGTAGTACGCCCGGGCGGGGGATTCCAGCCCCCTAAAGCACGTCTTCCCGCGTGTCGGCGATCAGCTTATCGACCACCGCCTGCAGGGCCTCGCGCTCACCGGCGCCTTTGGCCAGGGCGTCCTGGTAGGTGCGGATCTGGGTGTGGGCGCTGGTGCCGCGTTCCAGGATGGTGCGGCAGTGGGCGATGGCGTCCATGGCGCCCATGTCCTCGGCCTCCTCGCCGATCAGGCCCATCAGTTCCTCCATCAGCTCGGGCACCGGCACGATGCAGCCGCGGCCGAAATCCACCAGCCCCGAATCGAAGCCGTAGCGCTGGGCCCGCCAGCGGTTCTCGTCCACCAGCATCTTGGCGTAGCGGCGCCAGCGCTGGTTGCCGCGGCGCAGGCGCACCAGCATGCGCACGATGGCCACGTACAGCGCGGCGATGGCGATGGTGTCGTTCAGGCGCGTGCACACGTCGGTGATGCGCATCTCCAGGGTGGGGAAGCGCAGGCTGGGGCGGATGTCCCACCACAGCATGGAGGAATCCTTGATCAGCCCGGCGCTGACCAGCACGTCCACGTGGCGTTCGTATTCGGAATAGCTTTCGAACACCTCGGGCGTGCCGGTGCGGGGCAGTTCGTCGAACACCGCCAGGCGGTAGGACCGCAGCCCGGTATCGGCGCCGCGCCAGAACGGCGACGAGGTGGACAGCGCCAGCAGGTGGGGCAGGAAGTAGGGCACCTGGTTCAGCAGGTCGATGCGCAGCTCGTCGTCCTCGATGCCCACGTGCACGTGCATGCCGCAGATC
>JAGREA010000005.1 GCA_020446745.1 Rhodobacterales bacterium
GAACGTGTGCGACGTGGCCATCGCCAATTCCTACTACATGCCCATCATGCTGAGCCGCGACGACCAGCGGGCCTGGGGCCAGTCCGCCCGCGTGGTGTTCCCCGACCAGGACGGCAAGGGCAGCTACGTGCTGACCAGCGGCGTGGCCCTGACCAAGGCCGACCGGGCCGTGGACGCGGCCACCAAGTTCGTGGAATTCCTGGTGTCCAACTACGGCCAGACGGCGATCACCAACACCACCTATGAATTCCCGGTGATCGGCGGCGTGGCCCTGCCCGAGCCGCTGATGGCCCTGGGCAAGGAGGAGGCCGGCGTGTCGGCCGCCACCTTCAAGTCCAACTTCGTGCCCCTGGGCAAGATCGAGGACCAGCGGGCCAAGGTGACGGCCATCCTGGACGAGATCAACTTCGACCAGAAGTAGCCGGGGTCCCGGCCATGAACCGGCGGCTGGCAAGCCTGGGGCTGGTCCTGGTGGCCCTGCCCCTGGCCTTCGTCATCGCCGCCGCCCTGGAACCGGGCGGGGCGGCGGACCTGACGCATCTGGTCCGCACCGTCCTGCCCGGTTATCTGGCCACCACGGCCCTGGTGGCCACCGCCGCCGCCGGGGCCGCCATGGCCCTGGGCGGCGGCGCCGCCTTTGCCGTCACCTTCCTGGACTTCCCCGGCCGCCGGGGGCTGGAGGCCGCCCTGGTGCTGCCCCTGGCCCTGCCGTCCTACCTGCTGGCCATCGTCTACCGCGAGCTGTCGCACCTGGCGCCCGGCGGGCCGTCGGCGGAATCCACCGGCGGGCTGGTGATGGTGCTGGTCCTGGCGCTCTATCCCTACGTCTACCTGCTGGCCCGGGCCGCCTTCCGCCGCCAGGGGGCCGACCTGATGGATGCCGGCCGCGCCCTGGGCGTGGGCGGCCCGGCCCTGGCGCGGCGCGTGCTGCTGCCCCTGGCCCGGCCGGCCCTGCTGCTGGGCGGCCTGCTGGTGGTGCTGGAAACGGTGGGCGACTTCGGCACCGCCGACGTGCTGGGCGTGGCCACCCTGACCACCACCGTGCACCGGGTGTGGTTCGCCAGCTTCGATGCCCTGCTGGCCCTGCGCCTGTCCCTGCTGACGGCCCTGATCCCCCTGGCCCTGCTGGTGCTGTATGGCCTGGCCGTGGGGCGGCGGTCGTACCACGCCACGGCCAACCGGCCGCGCCGGCCGGCCCGCACGGCCCTGACCGGCCCGGCCCGGTGGCTGGTGCCGGGGCTGTGCGCCCTGCCGGTGCTGCTGGGCTTCGCCGTGCCGGTCCTGGCCCTGGTCCGCTGGGCCGTCCAGGCCCTGCCCCGCATGGACCTGGCCGGCCTGGGCGGCGACATCCTGAATTCCCTGCTGCTGGCCGCCGCGGCCACGGCCCTGGGCCTGGCCGGCGGCCTGTGGTTCGCCGCCGCCGGACGCCTGGGCGGAAGGCTGGGCGGGGCCCGACAGGGACAGGGCCGCTGGTCCGTGGCCGCCATGGGGCTGGTCAGCCTGAACTTCGCCCTGCCGGCCATGGTGCTGGCCTTCGCCGCCCTGACCCTGGCCGGCTGGATGGACGGCGTGCCGGCCCTGCACCACGCCGCCGAGTGGCTGAGTGGCTCGACCGCGCTGCTGCTGGGAGCCGTGGCCCTGCGCTACATGGTGTTCGCCCACCTGGGGGCCGAGGTGGGCTTCCGCGCCATCCCGCCGCGCCTGGACGATACCGTGCGCTGCCACGGCGGCGGGCCCCGGCGCGTGCTGGCCCGGGTGCTGCTGCCGCTGTCCGGCGGCGCCCTGGCGGTGGGCGGGCTGCTGGTGTTCGTCAACGCCCTGAAGGACCTGACCCTGTCGCTGGTGCTGCAGCCGTTCGGCTACGGCGCCCTGTCCATCGCCACCTATCACCTGGCCAAGGTGGATGCCTTCCAGGCCGGGTCGGTCTATGCCCTGTGCCTGGTGGCGGTGGCCCTGTATCCTGTGTGGTCGATCCACCGCTGGTTCGACGCACGCTAAGGGAACAGGATTTCATGCTGGAAGTTTCCGGCCTGACACGCACCATCGGCCGCCGCGCCATCCTGGACGGCCTGACCTTCCGGGTCGAACCGGGCCGCACCGCCGTGGTGCTGGGCCCCAGCGGCAGCGGCAAGACCACCCTGCTGCGCCTGGTCATGGGGCTGGAGCGGCCCGACGGCGGCACCCTTGCCTGGGACGGCCGCGCCCTTTCCGGCCCCGACACCCACGTGGCGCCCCAGGACCGGGGCTTCGCCATGGTGTTCCAGGACTTCACCCTGTTCCCCCACCTGGACGTCATGGCCAACGTGACCTTCGGCGTGGCCAAGGACGACGCCGCTGCCGCCGACCGGGTGGCGCAGGTGCTGGACCTGCTGGAGATCCCCCACCTGACATCCCGGCGCATCGACAACCTGTCGGGCGGCGAGCAGCAGCGCGTGGCCCTGGCCCGGGCCCTGGCCACGGCGCCCAAGGTGCTGCTGCTGGACGAGCCGTTCAGCAACATCGACCACATGCTGCGCGAGCGTCTGTACGGCCGGGTGCGCGACCACCTGGCCCAGGGCGGCATCACCACGGTGATCGCCACCCACGACCACAAGGAGGCGTTCTCCCTGGCCGACCACATCCTGGTGCTGCGCGACGGGCGGCTGATCGATTCCAACCCGCCCCGGGCCATCTACGGCCGGCCGGCCGACGCCTGGGTGGCGGCCTTCTTCGGCGCCGCCAACCTGCTGTCGGGGGCCGACCTGAAGGGCCTGGACGGCACCCACGCCCTGGACCCCGCCGCCACCTACCTGGTGCGGCCCGAGGACCTGGCCTTCGCCGACTCGGCACCCCGGGAAGGCACCGTGGAATCGGCCACCTTCCTGGGCTTCTACGAGGACGTGCGGGTGCGCCTGGACGATGGCCCCCTGGTGACCGTGCGCGACCCGGGCCTGCGGGCCCCGGCGGCGGGACGGCGGGTGGGCCTGCGCCTGCGCGACGGCGCCACGCCCCACCCCCTGCCCCCCGGTGATACGGAAGGAGACCGGCCATGAGGATCCTGCGGGTGCGCCGGGGGTTCACCACCAACTCGTCGTCGTCCAGCGAATACGTGCCGCCCCCCTGGCAGCAGAACATGGGCTTCCGCAAGCCGGGCGGCGAGGCCGCCACGGGCCAGGCGGCACCGTCCGGCACAGCGCCGGCCGCGCCCCCCGTGGCCACCACGGCGCCGCCCGCCGCGCCGCCGGCCCCGGCCGGTGCCCCTTCGGCATCTTCCAACCTGGCCGCCAACGGCGTCACCCTGGGCCTGGTGCTGGGCGGCGTGGCCCTGGCCTTCGCCGCCGAGCGGGTGGTGCGCAAGCGCCTGCGCCGCGACAAGCCGGCCGACGATATCGAGGGCGCCGATGATTGATCCTTCTGCCCTGGCGCTGCGCCCGGAACCCTTCGGCGGCATCCTGTTCGACCCCTTGGACGCCACCTTCGTGGAACTGGACCGCGAGGCCTATGACGCCCTGGCCGCCTTCGCCCGCACGGGCTCGGCGCCGGCCGAAGCGGCGCCCCTGTTCGACGACCTGCGCGACACCCTGTCCACCTTCGACGGCCGCCCCTTGCGCCTGACCGGTGATCCGGCGATCCGCCCCCGGGCCGACGGCCTGGCGGTGCTGTCGGGCCCCACCCTGGTGGATTTCCAGATCACCGACCACTGCCCCCTGGACTGCCCCCACTGCTACGCCGAATCGACCCCGGCCGGGCGCCACGGGGCCCTGGACGACATCCTGATGGCGCTGGACCAGATCGCCGAGGTGGGCGCCTTCCAGCTGGCCATCGGCGGCGGCGAGCCCCTGTCCCACCCCCACATCGGCGCCATCCTGGCCCGTTGCCGGGCCCTGGGCATGGTGCCCAACCTGACCACCAGCGGGGTCGGCCTGACCGACGCCAAGCTGGACCTGCTGGCCGACCACTGCGGCGCCGTGGGGGTCAGCCTGGAAGGGGTGGGCGACGACTTCGCCGCCTACCGCAAATCCGGCTTCACCCGGTTCGAGCGCACGGTATCGGCCCTTCAGGATCGCGGCGTGCCCACGGTTCTTCAGGTAACGTTGAACACCGACACCTTCGCCCGCCTGCCCCAGATCACCGCCTACATCGAAAGCCTGGACGGCCTCTACGGGGTGATCTTCCTGGCCTTCAAGCCGGTGGGCCGGGGCGCCGCCTTCGGCCGCCCCCTGGCCGACCTGCCGCCGGCCCAGGTCCACGCCGGGCTGGAGGCCGCCTTCACCACCCTGGCCCGCCGCACCCGGGTGGGCTTCGACTGCTGCCTGACCCCGGCCGTGGCCGGCCTGATGGCGGGCGACCTGGAAGGACCCGGCCCGGACGAATCCACCGCGGCCCACGCCGCCGACCACCTGGAGGGCTGCTCGGCCCTGCGTTCCAGCCTGGGCCTGTCGCCGACCCTGGACGTGATGCCCTGCACCTTCACGGCCGCCCATGCCGTGGGCAACCTGAAGGACCGCCACCTGCGCGACATCTGGCGCGATATGGCGACGGAGCGGTGGCGCCACGCCCTGGCCGCGCGCACCGGTGGTGGCGGCAACACCGCCAATCCCCGCTGCGCCGCCTGCGGCAACCGCGCGGCCTGCCTGGGCGGCTGCCCGGTCATGGACCTGGCCAACTGCGACCGGGACTACCTGGGCCGGACCTGACCGCCCCGCCGCCGCTCCACTTCCGGTGGTTGCCGGAATTTGGCCGGCGGACATTTCATTTTATGCACTTTTCAGGCTATCCTGTTCCGTATGCGGAGGTTCCAGCGCCTAGCCGGTGTCCGCGTTGGCCCCGCCGAAAAGGAATGGGAGCCGATCACCCATGGTGCGACTTGTCCTGCCTTTCCTGGCGCTGCTGGCCGCCCTGGCCCTGCCGCCCCCCGGGGCCCGGGCCGACGCGCCCCTGCGGCTGATGACCGAGGAATTCGCCCCCTACCAGTTCTACGAGGGTCAGGGCGACAGCCGGCACGTCACCGGCATTTCCATCGAGATCGTCCAGGCCATCCAGCAGCGGCTGGGCGACGCCTCGCCCATCAAGGTCTTGCCCTGGAGCCGCGCCCTGAAGCTGCTGGCCAAAGACGCCGGCAGCGCCCTGTTTTCCACCGCCCGCACGCCGGAACGGGAAGACCGGTTCAAGTGGGTCGGCCCCCTGGCGCCCCTGGAGATCGTGTTCTTCCGCCGGGTGGGCGGTGGCCCGGAAATCCACACCCTGGAGGAAGCCAAGGCCGTGCCGCGCATCGGCGTGACCCGCAACGTGGCCACGCAGGAGGTGCTGACCAACATGGGCTTCTCCAACCTGGACGTCCTGCAGAGCGGCGCCGACGAAAAGAACCTGACGCGCCTGGTCAAGGGACGCATCGACGTGTGGCCCACCGCCTATTTCGCCGGCATCTACAGCGCCCGGAAGATGGGCCTGCTGGACCGCGTCGAGGCCGTCCCCGGCCTGTCCCTGATGACCGGCCACCTGTTCATCGCGTTCAACCGGGAAACCGACGACGGCACCATCGGCCAATGGCAGACGGCCCTGGACCAGCTCAAGGCCGAAGGCGTGGTCGATGCCATCCTGCGGAAGTACGACAAATGACCGCGCCGCCGCGCCGCGCCGCCTGACCGAAGGGAGCGTACCGTGCCGCCATCGCGACGCAGGAAGCGCAGATCCCCGGGCGCCCCGGGCCGGTGGCTCCGGGCCGTGGCGGCCCTGCTGCTGAGCCTGGGGCTGGTCCTGGGGCTGGCGACCATCCCGCCGGGGGATGCGATGGCCCAGTCGCCGGCCTCGTCGGCGGCCCCGTTCGCCGACGAACAGGGCCAGGTCCTGGCCGAACGGATCGCCGCCGTCACCACGCGGGCCATCTATGCCCTGGACAAGGACCACCTGCGGGCCAGCGTGGAGGCCTTCCTGGACGAACGGCCGCGCATCAAGGCGCTGGTGGTTACCGAGACCATCGACAACGACCGGCTGCTCACCTATTTCCGCGCCGGCGGCAAGGGAGTTTACGGCCAGCCGATCCCGGAACCTGTCCTGGCCCTGGACCGGTTCACCGCCGACGTGGTCTTCGAGGGCGAACGCATCGGCATCGTCAACCTGTACATGGACGTGGGCGGCATCGACCTGACGCCCGAGGAGCGGGACTGGATCCGGGGCCATCCCCGCATCCGGGTGCACAACGAAACCAACTGGCCGCCCTTCAACTTCGCCCGCGACGGCAAACCCATGGGCCTGTCCATCGACGTCATGAACCGGGTGGCGGACCGGGTGGGCCTGCGGGTGGACTATGTGACCGGCCCCACGTGGAACGACTTCCTGGGCATGATGAAGACCGGCGACCTGGACGTGATGCTGAACATCGTCCGCACGCGGGAACGGGAAACCTATCTGCTGTACACCCCGCCCTATGGCAACAACCCCAATTCCATCCTCAGCCGCCGCGGCAGCCGCTACACCACCCTGGAACAGCTGGCGGGCAAGAGCGTGGCCCTGCCCAAGGGGTTTTTCTACGAGGAGATCCTGCGGAAGGATCACCCCCACATCACGCTGCTGCTGGTGAGGGACGTGCTGGAGTCCATGAAGGCCGTGAGCTACGGGCAGGCCGACGCGGCCCTGGGCGAGCTGGCGGTGTTCAACTACCTGCTGGGCGAACACCTGATGACCGACCTTGTGGTGTCGGGCGAGGTGAGCATGGGCCGGCCCGAGCTGACGCTGCTCAACATGGCCACGCGCAAGGACCTGCCCCTGTTGGCGTCGATCCTCACCAAGGGCGTCATGTCCCTGTCCGACCAGGAACTGCAGGACATGAAGGCCCGCTGGCAGAAGGCCACGGCGGCGCAACAGGCGGCCGGCGGGCCGCGCATGGACCTGACCCCGGCCGAAGCCGACTGGCTGGCCGACCACAAGGACCTGCGCCTGGGCGTCGATCCGGCCCGGCCGCCCTACAGCTTCGTCGATGCCCGGGGCTGGCACAGCGGCCTGGCCGCCGACCTGCTGGACCTGGTGGGCGACACCCTGGGCCTCCACCCGCAACCCCTGGCGGACCTGACCTGGCCGCAGGTCCTGGCCGGGGCCCGCGACGGCAAGGTGGACATGGTGGCCCTGTGCACGCCGCCCCCGCAGGGGGACGACGGCCTGATGGCCTCCACCCCCGTGGCCACGGTGAGCCTGGCCATCGCCACCCGCCAGGACGCCGCGTCGATCGGCGGCCTGGACGCCCTGCAGGGCCGCGCCGTGCTGGTGGCCGCCGACCGGGCCGCCCTGCACCTGGTGCGGGATGCCGCCCCCGACCTGGCGGTGGTGGCGGTGTCCACCCCGTCCGAGGCCCTGCGCCAGGTGGCGGCGGGCCAGGCCGACGCCTTCGTCGGCGACCGGACGACCATGGAACACCTGATCCGCGCCGAGGCCCTGTCCAACCTTGAGGTGGCCACGCCCCCGGGCCTGCCCACGGCCCCGCTTTCCCTGTGCGTGCGGGCCGACTGGCCCGAGCTGCTGGGGCTGGTCAACAAGGCCCTGGCGGCCATTCCCGACAACGAAATGAAGGCCGCCAGGGCCCGCTGGATTCCCGACCACGCGGATGCCGAGGCCCCGGCGGGCCCGGCGGCGCCATCGCGCACCTACGGGACCATCCTGGCCTTCGTGGTGTTCAGCCTGGGCCTGCTGACGGTCCTGTCCATGATCGTCTACGCCCTGGGCCGCCTGCGCCGGGGCGAACACCTGGCCAGCTATTTCGGCGCCGCCGGGTTCCGCTCGTCGATCCTGCTGGGGCTCAGCGCGCTGGTGGCGATGGTGGCGGTGCTGAACTGGCTGGCCATCACCGACAGCCTGGACCGCACCCGGACGCGGATCGACAACCAGCTTCAACTGGTGCTCCATTCCTCCATCGAACGGATGGCCCTGTGGATGGACGACCGCACCGCCTACCTGCGGCAACTGGGCCGGGACCCCAACCTGATCGGCATCACCCGACGCCTGCTGGACGCGCCCCGCAACACCGACGACCTGCAGCACGAACAAGCCCTGGACGACGCCCGGAAGTTCTTCGAGGCCAACGGCATCTTCGGACAGACCGGGTTCCAGATCGTCGCTCCGGATCTGACCACCGTGGGGGCCGGGCGGAACGCGGCCCTGGGCACCACCAACCCCGTCGCCGTCCAGCGCCAGGACCTGATCCAACGGGCTTTCGCGGGCGAGACCGTGTTCGTGCCCCCGCTGTCGGTCGCCGGCCCGTCCGGCGGGCGGAACCTCCTGACCATGTACTTCGCCACGCCCATTTCAGAACCGTCGGGCCTGGTGATCGCCGTGCTGGTCCAGAGGGTGGAGCCCGAGGGGCCGCTGACGCAGATCCTGCAGTTCGCCCGCATCGGCGACAGCGGCGAAACCTATGCCTTCGATGCCCAGGCCCGGATGATCAGCGACAGCCGGTTCATGGACGCCCTGTCGGGCCTGGGGCTGACCGCTCCGGACGGGAACCGGCCGGATGGCGTGTACCTGCGCGATCCGGGCGTCGACGTGACCACCGGCCAGGCGCCCACCCGGCCCCTGGAGCAGCGCCCGCTGACGGTGATGGCGGCGGGGGCCATGAAACGCCGGACCCAGGGCAAGACCCATGAACACGGTTCCCTCGACCATTTCGGCACCCGCCACCCGTCCAACCTGGACGGCTATCGGGACTACCGCGGCGTCACCGTGGTGGGCGCCTGGGCCTGGCTCCACGACATGGACCTGGGCCTGGCCACCGAAATGGACCATGACGAGGCCTACGCCGACCACTTCGGGTTCCGCCGCAACCTGATCGCCATTTCCGCCGTCACCACCCTGCTGGCCATCTTCGCCACCCTGTTCACCCTGTTCGTCGGCCAGCGGGCCCACCGCACCCTCAGCCGGGCCCGCGACGACCTGGAGGTGCGGGTCGAGGAGCGCACCCGCGAACTGGCGGAAAAGGAGTTGATGCTGCGCTCGGCCCTGGAAAACATGCCCGGCGGCATGGTCATGCTGGACCGCGACCTGCGGCTGACCAACTTCAACAGCCAGATCCAGGACATGATCGGCGCCTCGGGCGCGTCCATGGCCGTGGGCAAGAACCTTCTGGACATCATCCGCCAGTCCTTCGACACCGCCTTCGACGACCCCGACGAGCTGGAACGGTTCGTCCGCCAGCGGGCCCGGGCGATCCTCAACCCCTCGGAATCGGGGGCCGAACTGCCCATGCCGTCGGGCCAGACGGTGCTGCTGAAGTACAGCCGCACCCAGGACGGCGGCCGCATCGGCGTGGCCACCGACATCTCGGCCCGCAAGGAGGCCGAACGGCAACTGGAGGACGCCTACAAGGTCATCTCGGACAGCATCCACTATGCGGCGCGCATCCAGCGGGCCCTGCTGCCGCCCGACGCCTTCATCGCCGAGGACGTGGCCGAACACTTCATCGTGTGGGAGCCCCGCGACGTGGTGGGCGGCGACATCTACTGGTACCGGCGGTGCGGCGGCGGGTTCCTGATCGCCCTGGCCGACTGCACGGGCCATGGGGTGCCCGGCGCCTTCATGACCATCATCGCCACCGGGGCCCTGGACCGGGCCCTGC
>JAGREA010000069.1 GCA_020446745.1 Rhodobacterales bacterium
GCCCCGGTCGCCATACCCCTGGGCCACCAGGCGGGCCGATTCCTCCAGGCTCAGGCCCCGGGCGTACTGTTCGTGGTCGCGGCGCACCACGAAGCACAGGGCATCCACCTTGCCCTTGTCGGTGGTCACCGGCAGCCATTTGGGCAGGTAGACGTCGTTCAGCATCTCGCGCTGCCACAGGTAGTCGATCACCGCCTCGCTGTCCCGCGCCGCCACGCGAATGGCCATGCCCACGCAGCAGCCGCCCCGGTCCAGCCCCAGCACCAGGCCCGGCCGTTCCGGGGTGCCCCGGTAATGGTGGGAATAGACGCACAGCGCCCGGTGGTAGCCCTGCAGCCGCGCCTGGCGCATTTCCTGGTAGGTGAAGCCCGGCCGCCACATGAGCGAGCCGTAGCCGAAGACCCAGATGTCGTTGTCGCCGATGTGTTCCTTGATCACGCCGTAGGCCCGCTTGTTGCCATTGGCGGGGCGGCCCATCCCCTGCGCGCCGCTCCGCCCGCCGACGATATCCCCACCCGGGTCCCAGGCCAAGGGAGGCCGTGGCCCGGGGGGCCGAATTTTCACCCTATGCGTCGTCCCGAAGGGTGGCGAAGGCGTCCAGGGCCCGCTGGCGGGTCACGGCCCGATCCACCAGGGGCGGCGGATAGCCGGCCGGCGGGCCGCCCGGGGCCTCCCACGGGGCGTGGACGTGCCGGTCCGCCAGGCCCGCCAGCTCGGGCACCCAGGCGCGGATGTAGGCCCCGTGGGGGTCGAACTTCCGGCTTTGCAGCACCGGGTTGAAGATGCGGAAGTAGGGCGCCGCGTCGGGCCCGCAGCCGGCCACCCACTGCCAGCCCAGGGTGTTGTTGGCCGGGTCCCAGTCCAGCAGGCGGCGGCGGAAGTCGGCCGCCCCGGCCCGCCAGTCCACCAGCAGGTCCTTGACCAGGAACGACGCGGCGATCATCCGCACCCGGTTGTGCATCCACCCCGTGGCGGCCAGTTGGCGCAGCCCGGCGTCGATGACGGGAAAGCCCGTGCGGCCGTCCGTCCAGGCCCCGGGCACGGTGTCGGCCAGCCAGGGGAAGCGGGCGAATTCGGGGCGCAGGGGCCGGTCCATCAGCCCCGGGGCGTGGAACAGCAGGTGGTGGGCGAAATCCCGCCATGCCAGTTGGCGCTGGAACGGCGCGGCGCCGGGCCGGCCGTCGGCCAGGTGCCACAGGCGCCGGGGGCCCAGGGTGCCGAACCGCAGCGGCACCGACAGGCCCGAGGCGCCGATGTCCGACGCCGGCACGTCCCGCTGGTCGCCATAGGTGGCCAGGGCCCGGTCCAGGAAGGCCTCGGCCTGGGCCATGGCGCCGGCCTCGCCGGGGGGCCACATCGCCGTGTCCAGGCCGTCGTCGGCGATATCCAGGGGTTGGTCGTCGGGCCAGGCCGGGGGCGGGGCCAGGCGGTCCGGCGCCGGTTCCGGCGGGGGCGGCGGGCCCCCGCCGTCGCAGGCCCGGTGGAAGGGGGTGAACACCTTGAACACGCCGCCCTGGCGGGTGCGCACGGCTTCGGGCGGGTACAGGGTTTCGCCTTCGAAGATTTCCACGGCCACGCCCCGGGGGGTGCAGACGGCCCGCAGGGCATCTTCCAGGGCCCGGGCGCCGGGGGTCAGGCCCCGTTGCAGGAACACGGCCCCCACGCCGTCCAGCAGCGGCGGCAGCACGTCCGCCACCACGCCCCGGCGGCGGATCAGGCGGCTGCCCCGGGCCCGCAGGTCGGCGTCCAGCAGGTCCAGGGTGGCGCCCAGCCAGGGGCGGCCCACCTGGTCCGGTTGCGGCAGGTCCGTTTCCGGCCCGTCCAGGAACAGGGGCAGCACGGGCCCCTTGGCGGCGGCTTCCGCCAGGGCCGGGTGGTCGTCCAGGCGCAGGGCCCGGGCAAACAGGACGAGGGTGGTGGGGGGTGCCGCCATGGCCGCCGTCAGCTCCGCATGCGCGATCCCGACGGGTCCACGGGCGGCTGGGCCAGGCGGGTGGCCGGGCGGGGATCGCCCAGGATCTCCACCGTGAAGCCGTCCACTTCCCCGGCCACGGCCCGGTCCACGTAGGCCAGGGCCAGGCTGCGGCCCACCGTATGGCCGTAGCCGGCCGAGGTGACGTAGCCGACCACGTCGTCGCCGCGCAGCACCGGCTCGTCGCCCGTGGCGTCGGCCCCGGCGTGGTCCACGGCCAGCAGCACCAGGGCGCGGGCCGGCGGCGTCCCGCTGGCCGCCCGGGCGGCGTCGCGGCCGATGAAGGGGCCCTTGTCCAGCTTCACGAAGCGGCCCAGGCCGGCTTCCCACGGGGTCTGGTCGGGGGTGTATTCCCGGGTCCACGACCCGAAGCTTTTTTCCAGGCGCAGGCTGTTCAGGGCCCGGCCGCCGAAGTGCACCAGGCCCAGGTCCGCCCCCGCCGCCACCACGGCGTCGTACACCGTGGCCTGGTAGGGGGCGTCCAGGTAGATCTCGAAGCCCAGCTCGCCGGTGAAGGTCACCCGGGCCACGGTGGCCGGGCAGCGGGCGATTTCCAGGCGCCGGATGTCGAAGAACTTGAACGCCTCGGCCGACACGTCCTCGTCCGTCAGGCGGGCCAGCAGGTCGCGGGACCGGGGCCCGGCCAGGGACAGCCCGCCCAGGGCCGGGGCCAGGGCCCGCACGGTGACGCCGCGTTCCGGCAGGTGCTGGCGGAACCAGCGCATGTGGAAGCCCTCGGCCGTGCCCGAGCCCACCAGCAGGAAGCGGTTTTCCCCCAGGCGGCCGACGGTGAAGTCGCCCATCAGGGTGCCCCGGTCGCTCAGCAGCGGGGCCAGGGTCAGGCGGCCCACACGGGGCAGGGTGTTGGCCACCATGCCGTCCAGCCAGGCCGCCGCGTCGGGACCCGAGACCTCGTACTTGGCGTAGTTGGCGATTTCCAGCACGCCCACGCTTTCGCGCACGCCCCGGCATTCCTCGGCCGTGGGCCCGAAGGCGTTGGAATGCAGGTAGGTGGGGGTCTCCTTCGGTTCCTGGCCCTCGGGGGCGAACCACAGGGCGTGTTCCAGGCCGTAGGAGGCGCCCCACACGGCGCCCCGGTCCGACAGGCGGCCGTACAGCGGCGTGGTGCGCAGGGGCCGGCCGGCCGGCAGTTCCTCGTTGGGATAGGTGATGGAGAAGCGCCGGGAATAGTTCTCGCGCACCTTCACGTGGGTGTAGCCCCGCGTGGCCCAGTCGCCGAAGCGCGACGCATCCATGGCGAACACGTCCATGCCCGGGTCGCCCTCGACGATCCAGTCGGCCAGGGCCAGGCCCACGCCGCCACCCTGGGAGAACCCGGCCATGACGCCGCAGGCCAGGTAGAAGCCCCGCAGGCCCTCCACCGGGCCCACCAGGGGGTTGCCGTCGGGGGCGAAGGTGAAGGGGCCGTTGACCACCGTCTTGATGCCCGCGTTGGCCAGGCCCGGGAAGTGGGTGAAGGCCGTTTCCAGGCTGGGGGCGATGCGGTCCAGGTCCTGCTGCAACAGCTCGTGGCCGAAGTCCCACGGCGTGGTGTGGGGCGACCAGGGCACCCCCGCCTTCTCGTAGGTGCCCAGCAGCATGCCCTGGCCTTCCTGGCGCAGGTAGGCCTCGCCGCCGAAATCGATGCAGTGGGGCAGCTCGGCCGAGGCGGCCATGATCTCGGGCATGTCGTCGGTCACCAGGTACTGGTGCTCCATGGCCAGCACGGGCAGTTCCAGGCCCACCATGCGGCCCACCTCGCGGGCCCACAAGCCGCCGGCGTTGACCACGTTCTCGGCCACGATGGTGCCCTTTTCCGTCACCACGTCCCAGTTCCCGTCGGGGCGCTGCTTCACGTCCACCACCGGGTTGAAGCGGTACACCTCGGCCCCCTGGATGCGGGCCGCCTTGGCGTAGGCCTGGGTCACGCCCGACGGGTCCACGTGGCCCTCGTTGGGGTCGAACAGGGCACCGACGAAATGGCTGGGGTCCATCAGCGGGTGGCGCTCGGCGGCCTCGGCCATGGAGATGAACTCGGTTTCCATGCCCAGCACCTTGCCCTTGGCCCGGGCGGTCTTCAAAAAGTCCAGGCGCTCGGGCGTGTCGGCCAGCATCATGCCGCCGGGCATGTGGACCGAGCAGGACTGGCCGGAAATCTCTTCCAGTTCCCGGTACAGGTTGATGGTGTATTCCTGCAGCTTGGCCACGGTGGGGTCGCTGTTCAGGGTGTGCATGCCCCCGGCGGCGTGCCATGTGGAGCCCGAGGTGAGCTCGGACCGCTCGATCAGCACCACGTCGGACCAGCCCTTCTTGGTCAGGTGATAGAGCACGCTGCAACCGACGACGCCGCCACCGATGACGGCCACCCGGACGTGGGATTTCATGGGAACTCTCCGTTTTCTTCTGGTCTTCTCGGGTTATTCGCTGACGCCGCCCTCGGCCTTGCGCCGGGCGACAAAGGCCTCCAGCTCGGCATCGATGGCCGGGTCCAGGGGCGGCGGCTGGTATTCGGCCAGCAGGCGCTTGGCGATGGCGTTGGCCCGGCCGGCGGCCTCGGGCATGCCGTCCTCCAGCCAGGCCTCGTAGCCCTGCCAGTTGGACAGGATGGGGTCGTAGAAGGCCGTGGCGTAGCGGGCCTTGGTGTGCTCGGCGCCGAAGAAATGGCCGCCCGGGGCCACCTCGCGCTGGGCCGAAAGGGCCAGGCTGGGCTCGTCCACGGCGATGGGGTCCAGGAAGGCGGCCACGGTCTGCAGCAGTTCGGCGTCCAGGATCACCTTTTCGTAATTGGCGCACAGGCCGCCTTCCATCCACCCGGCGGCGTGCTTGATCATGTGCGCCCCGCCCATGACGGCGCCCCACAGGGAGAACACCGATTCATAGGCCGCCTGGGCATCCACGGCGTTGCCCGTGCTGGCGTTGGACGAGCGATAGGGCATGCGGTAGCGGCGGATCAACTGCCCGGTCAGCAGCGACGACTGCATGTATTCCGGCGTGCCGAAGGCCGGGGCGCCGCTGCGCATGTCCACGTTGGAGGTGAAGCCGCCGTAAACGACGGGCGCCCCCGGCCGCACCATCTGGGCCAGCACGATGCCGGCCAGGGCCTCGGCGTTCTGCTGCGCCACGGCGCCGGCCACGGTGACCGGCGCCATGGCCCCGGCCAGGGTGAAGGGCGTGATCACGTTCACCTGCCCGGCTTCGGCCATGGCCATCAGGCCGTCGGTCATGGGGCCGTCGTAGCGGCGCGGCGAGTTGGCGTTGATGACCGTGGTCAGGCAAGGGCGGTCGCGCACCTGGGCCTCGGTCAGGCCCAGGGCGATGCGGGTCATCTCCAGGGAATCGTGGATGCGCTCGGCCCCCAGGGCATAGCCGTACAGCGGCTTGTCGGTCAGCCGGATGTTATCGGCCACGCAGTCCAGGTGGCGGGTGCGGGGCGGCAGGTCGATGGGCTCGACGGGGTAGCCGGCGATCATGTGGATCACGTTCAGGCTCTGGCCCAGCCGCACCAGGTTGCGGAAGTCCTTCTGGTTGCCGGACCGCCGCCCGCCGTCCAGCCCCGACACGTTGGGGGCGCTGGCCACCATGCAGAAGGCCACGTGGTGGCCGCCGAACACCAGATTGTTGTCCGGGTTGCGGGCGTGCAGGGTGAAGGTTTCCGGCACCGTCTTCAGGTGCCGGTCCACCAGGGCCCGGTCGAACCGCACCATCTGGCCCGACACGTCGGCCCCGCCGGCCTTCAGGCAGTCCAGGGCCCGCGGGCCCAGGAACTCGATGCCCAGGTCCTCCAGGATGGTCAGCGAGGCCTGGTGGATGGCCTCCAGCGCATCCTCGGACACGATGGGGGTGGCCGGGAAGCGGCGCACGGGCTGGGCCCGGGGGCGCTGCGGCTGGGCGGCCGGGACGGCGGTGGCGTCCTGGCGGGCCTTGCGCCGGGCGCTCAGGCGGCCGCGGCGGCCCGTTCCCTTGGCGTCGGGGGTGCCTTCCGGGGGTTCCGTGGGTTCCATGGCGCCGCCTCCCTTTCCGCGCCCGGCCGGACATGAACGCCCATGGGAAATCGAAAGTCTTTGCCCGGTCAAGCGGTTTCGGACAGGATCGCCGTTGCAGGGACCGGGCAGGGGGAGGCGGCGCATGGGCGAGCGGTACGACGCGGTGGTCATCGGGGCCGGCATCATCGGCGCCAGCGTGGCCTTCGAACTGGCCAAGGGTGGCCGCCGGGTGCTGTGCGTCGACAAGCTGCCGGCCGCCGGCTATGGCTCCACGGCCAATTCCTGCGCCATCATCCGCACCCACTATTCCACCCTGGACGGCGCCGCCATCGCCCACGAGGGCTACTTCGCCTGGAAGGACTGGGCCGGCCATCTGGGCGCGCCCGACGAACGCGGCCTGGCGGTGTTCCGCGAAACCGGCTGCCTGGTCATGAAGACCGAGGGCAACGGCTACCTGGAAACGGTGCGGGCCAACATGGACCTGCTGGGCGTGCCCTACGAGGACTGGGACGTCACCGACATCCGCCGGCACCTGCCCCATTACGACACCCGCATGTTCGGCCCGCCGCGCCCGCTGGACGACCCGGACTTCGGCGACAGCACGGGCGTGATGGCGGGCGGCGTGTTCTTCCCCCGCGCCGGCTACATCAGCGACCCGCAGCTGGCCAGCCACAACGTGCAGCGGGCGGCCGAGGCCCGGGGCGCCGAATTCCGCTTCAACCGGGCGGTCACGGCCATCCGCAGGGGCGACCGGGTGGAAGGCGTGGACCTGGACGACGGCACCGCCGTGGATGCCCCCGTGGTGGTCAACGTGGCTGGCCCCCATTCCTACAAGATCAACCGCCTGGCCGGGGTGGAGGACGGCATGAACATCCGCACCCGGGCCCTGAAGCAGGAGGTGGTGCACATCCCCGCGCCGCCGGGCCTGGACTGGGACGGCCAGGGCATCGTCACGTCGGACAACGACATCGGCTGCTATACCCGGCCGGAAACGGGCAACCACATCCTGATCGGCAGCGAGGACCCGGAATGCGACGAACGGGTGTGGGTGGACCCCGACGACTGGGACCGCAACTTCACCGACCAGGCCACGGTGCAAGCCCACCGCCTGGCCCAGCGCATCCCGGGCCTGGGCATCCCCGGCAGCCTGAAGGGGGTGGTGGACCTGTACGACGTGTCGGACGACTGGATCCCCATCTACGACACGTCGGACCTGCCGGGCTTCTACATGGCCATCGGCACCAGCGGCAACCAGTTCAAGAACGCCCCGCCGGCCGGGGCGCTGATGGCCCACCTGATCGACGCCTGCGAGGCCGGCCACGACCACGACGCCGCACCGCTGACCTTCCGCCTGCCGACCATCGGCCGCGACATCGACCTGGGCTTCTACTCCCGCCGCCGCCAGATCAACCCGGACAGCAGCTTCTCGGTCATCGGGTGACGGGGGGCGTTGAACCACAGAGGCACAGAGGCACAGAGAAGCCGTGCCGGTTGAGATGCCCCTTTAACCACAGAGAACACAGAGAAGAAGTAGAGGCGCGCGAAGCGCGCAATTCTTTTCTGCTTCGCGCAGCGAAGCCTCTGTGGATTCTCTGTGAATCTCTGTGTTTTCTGTGGTGAGTGAATCCTTTCCACCGGCACGTCCTCTCTGTGCCTCTGTGCCTCTGTGTCTCTGTGGTTCACCTTTCTTTTTTAAGGGAAGCCGCTTGAGCAGGGCTCAGTCCGGGCGGAACCAGGCGTCGTCGGTGTCGCGGGGCAGGGCGTCCTTGCGGATGCGGTGGCTGGGGGTGCGGGGGAAGTCGTCGACCAGCCGCACATAGCGGGGCAGCGCCCGGTCCGGCAGGTCCAGGGCGGCCAGCACCGCCGCCGGGTTCACCACCGCGCCCGCCGCCGGGCGCAGGAAGGCCAGGATTTCCTGCTCGCCGATGGCCGCCGCCACCCCCACCACGGCGCTTTCGGCCACGGCCGGGTGGGCGTTCAGCGCCGCCTCCACCTCCCAGGCGGAAATGTTCTCGCCGCGCACGCGGATGGCGTCCTTGCGCCGGCCTTCGTACCAGAAGTGCCCGGCGGCGTCGCGCCGCGCCAGATCGCCGGTGCGCAGGCGGCCGTCCACCAGCACCAGGGCCGTTTCCTCGGGGTCGTCCAGGTAGCCGGGCATGACCAGGCCCGGGCGCAGGGGCCGCACGGCCATTTCCCCCACCGCCCCGGCGGCCACCCGGTCCTTGGACAGGGGCTGCCCGTCGTGATCCAGCAGCGCCACGTCGAACCAGGGCAGCGCCGTGCCGATGGACCCCACGGTGCCGTCCCGGTTGATGGTGGTGAAGCTGGAGGCCTCGGTCATGCCGTAGACCTCGCGCACCGTCACCCCGAAGCGGGCCTCGAAGGCCCGCCACAGGGTGGGCCGGCAGCCGGCGCCGAAGGCCAGCACGGCCGGGTTGTCGGCGTCGTCGGGGGCCGGCGGCTGGGACATCAGGATGTCCAGCACGCCGCCCAGGTAGTGCAGCTTGGTGATGCCGTGGCGGCGCACGTCGCCCCAGAACCGGCTGGCGGAAAAGCGCCGCCGCACCACCAGGCGGATGCGCTTCATCAGGGCCAGCACGCACATCTGGGCGCCGCCGATGTGGCGCACCGGTTCCCACAGCAGGAAGCGGTCGCCGTCGGCGGCGTCGCAGGCGATGCCGGCCGAATGGGCGGCGGCCACCATCATGGTTTCCGTCAGCGGCACCCCCTTGGGCGGCCCGGTGGTGCCCGAGGTGAACAGGATGGCGGCGATGTCGGGCGAGCGCTCCGGCGGCGGCGCGGCGCCCCGCAGCGGCACGTGGGGACCGTCGCACCATACCACCGGGGCCCCGGCGCCCACGGCCGACAGGGCGCGGCGGCTGTCGGCGGCGGCCACCACCAGGGCCGGGTCGGCGGTGTTCAGGATGTGGGCCAGGCCGGCACCCCGGGCCGCCGGGTCCACCGGCACCCAGGTCAGGCCGTGGCGCAGGCAGGCCAGCATCAGGGCCACGGCGTCCAGGCTGTTGTCCAGCAGGGTGACCACCCGGTCGCCGGCCACCAGGCCCCGGTCCGCCAGGCCGCCGGCCAGGGCGTTGACGCGGGCCGCCAGGGCGGTGGCGGTGACCGGCCGGTCGTCGATGTCGATGGCGACGATGTCGCCGGGATCCGCCGTCAGACGCCGGCGGATCAATTGGGCGATGGTCAGGTTCGGCGGTGCCGGGATCGCCTCAGTTGCCACGGCGTGCCGCCCTGTCGGCCAGGAAACGGGCGCTTTCGGCCTGGGGTTCGCCGGCGGCGTAGCTTTGCCGGTGCAGGCGGATGGCCGCCGCCATAGCCTCGTCGAACCCGGGCTTCAGGGTTTCCCAGAACCGGCGCTTGATCAGCGACATGGCGAGCGGTGGCTTGGCGGCCAGTTCGCCGGCCCGCTCGCGGGCCCGTTCCATCAGCCAGTCCTGGGGCACCACCTCGTGCAGCAGGCCCAGGCGCTGGGCCTCCTCGGCGTTGACCAGGCGGCCGGTCAGGGTCAGCTCCACGGTGTGGGACAGGCCGACGATCTCGCGCATGATCCACGGCCCGGTGACGCTGGCGATGCCCGAGTTGATCTCCGGCTGGCCCATGCGCACGCCCGGATGGCCCACCCGCACGTCGGTCAGCAGGGCGAACTGGAAGCCCGACCCGGCGGCGACCCCGTTGATGGCCGCCACCACGGGCTTTTCCAGTGACCGCACGGCGGCGTAAAGGGCGCGGAAGTCCTCGATCCAGGCCTCGGCCGCGTCGGCGTCGAAGGACTGGCTTTCGTTCAGGTCCTGGCCGGCGCAGAAGGCCTTTTCGCCGGCCCCGGTGACGACCACCGCCCGCACGGCGTCGTCGGCGCCGCAGTCGGCCAGGGCGCGGGTCAGGTCGCCGCGCATGGCCCCGGTCCAGGCGTTCATCACCCGGGGCCGGTTCAGGGTCAGGGTGGCGATGGGACCGTCTCGGGCAACGATCAGGTGGGGCTCGTCCATGGCATTGGCGCCTTTCGGTTGGGGTGGACCCTAAGCGTATCAGACTCCCGTCACGGTGCCATCAGCGGATCGGATCGCCGGTGACGGCGCGGCCCTTGATCTGCCGCGAATGGCCCCGGAACAGGGCCACCCGCGCGCCGTCCTGGTTGGTCACCGTGATGTCGTAGACCCCGCTGCGCCCGGCCAGCGAAACCTCCTCGGCCACCGCGGTCAGGGTGTCGCCCAGGTGGGCCGCGCACAGGTAGGTGATGGCGCAGTGCTGGGCCAGGGTCAGGGTGTTGTGGGAATTGCAGGCGAAGGCGAAGGCCGTGTCGGCCAGGGCGAAGGTGGCGCCGCCGTGGCAGATGCCGGCTGCATTGGACATGTCGGGCCGCACGGCCATCACCGCCCGGGCGTATCCGGGGCGGATCTCGGCCAGGGTGATGCCCAGGGCTTGGGCCAGCAGGTCGCCCTCGCCCACGGCGGCGCCCACGGCCTGGGCGATGGACCGGGGATCGTCAGACATGGAAGGCGCGCCCCGCCGCCACCCGGCGGCGCAGCAGGGCCGAGGCCCGGTAGCGGTCCTCGCCGTAGACGGCGGCCAGGTTGTCCAGCACCGCCAGCACCCGGGCCGGGCCGATGGCGTCGGCCCAGGCCAGGGGCCCGCGCGGGTAGTTGACGCCCTTCATCATGGCCGTGTCCACGCCCGGGGCGTCGGTGACCCCAAGGTGCACGGCCTCGGCGCCCTCGTTGGCCAGCATGGCCACGGTGCGCATGACCAGCAGGCCCGGCGCGTCGTCCACCACCAGCACCTGGAACCCCAGGGCCTGGAACAGGCCCACGGCGGCGGTCCGGGCGGCGGGCGCGGCCTGGTCGGCCGCCGCCACGGCGATGTGGGTGGCGGTGCCGTAGTCCAGGGCCAGATCGAACAGCACCAGGTCCTTCAGGCCCGCGTCGGCGGCCCGCTGGGTGGCCGAGCGGCCGTCGGTGAGGGCCAGCACGGCGCCTTCCACCACCAGGGTGCCGTCGCCCTCGGCCCGGCCCGAGGTCAGGCCGGATTCGGCGATGCGTTGGGCCAGCCCCTGGGCCGGGCCCAGGTCGCCCTCGATGACCACGCCGGCCGGCGGCGGCGCCGGGTCGGCCAGGGCGGGACGGAGCGGCGCCGCGCCCTCGCCGTGGTCGTAGAACCCCCGGCCGGACTTGCGGCCCAGGAAGCCAGCGTCCACCAGGGCCTTCTGGCGCAGCGACGGGCGATAGCGCGGATCGCCGCTGAAGGCGTCGAACACCGAACAGGTGACGGCGTAGTTCACGTCGTGGCCGATCAGGTCCATCAGGGCGAAGGGGCCCATGCGGAAGCCGCCGGCGCCGGTCAGGGCGGCGTCGATGGTGGCCGGGTCGGCGGCGCCCTCGTCCAGCAGGCGCAGGGCCTCGCCATAGAACGGCCGGGCCACCCGGTTGACGATGAACCCGGGGGTGGAGGTGGCGCGCACCGGCGCCTTGCTCCAGGCGGCGGCGGTGTCGTGGATGGTCTCGACCACCGCCGGGTCCGTGGCCAGGCCGTGGATCACCTCCACCAGGGCCATCAGCGGCACCGGGTTGAAGAAGTGCATGCCCACCAGGTTGGCCGGCCGCGACAGGCCGGCGGCGATGGCGGTGATGGACAGCGACGAGGTGTTGGTGGCCAGGATGGCGTCGTCGGCGGTCACCGCTTCCAGGTCGCGGAACACGGCCTGCTTGACGGCCAGGTCCTCCAGCACCGCCTCGATGGCCAGCTTGGCCGGGGCCAGGGCGGCCAGGTCGGTCACCGGCGTGACGCGGCCCAGCAGGGCGTCGCGGTCGGCTTCGGTCATGCGGCCCTTGGCCACCACCCGGTCCAGGGCCTTGCCAATGCCGGCCTTGGCGGCGGCCGGGGCCTCGGCCCGCAGGTCGAACAGCAGCACCGGATGGCCGGCGGCGGCGGCCACCTGGGCGATGCCGGCGCCCATGGTGCCGGCGCCGATGACGGCCACGGGGGCGGTGGGGGGAAGCGCGGTCATGTCAGCGGCCCTTGAACACGGGTTTGCGTTTCTCGGCGAAGGCGCGCACGCCCTCGCGGTAGTCCTCGGTGCGCCCGGCGATGCGCTGCATGTCGCGCTCCAGGTCCAACTGGGCGTCCAGGTCGTTGCCGTCGGCGGCGTTGATCTCGCCCTTGATGATGCCCAGCGCCAGGGTCGGCCCGGCGGCCAGGCGGGCGGCCAGCCCCAAGGCCGTGTCCATCAGCGCGTCGTCGTCCACGCAGGCCCACACCAGGCCCCAGTCGGCGGCCGTGGGGCCGTCCACCGGTTCGCCCAGCAGGGCCATGCCCAGGGCCCGGGCCCGGCCCACCAGGCGCGGCAGGTGGTAGCTGCCGCCGCTGTCCATGCCCAGGCCGACCCGCGAGAAGGCCTCGACGAAGGTGGCCGAGCGGCCGGCGACGACGATGTCGCAGGCCAGGGCGATGTTGGCCCCGGCCCCGGCGGCCACCCCGTTGACGGCGCACACCACGGGCTTTTCCAGGCCCCGCAGGCGCCGCACCAGCGGGTTGTAGCGCTTGTCCAGCGACTCCCCCAGGTCCGGCGGGCCGCCCGTTTCGGCCATCATGCGGGCCCGTTCCGCCAGGTCCTGGCCGGCGCAGAAGCCCCGCCCGGCGCCGGTCAGCACCAGGGCGCGCGCGGCCTCGTCGGCCTCGGCCCGGTCCAGGGCCTCGCCCAGGGCGGCGTGCATCTCCACGGTGAAGCTGTTCAGGGCCTGGGGCCGGTTCAGGGTCAGGACGGCCACGCCGTTCCGGGTTTCGCGCAGGACAAGGTCGGCGGCCACGGTCAGCGCCCCTTGAACACCGGTTTGCGCTTTTCCCGGAAGGCGGCGATGCCTTCCAGGCGGTCCTCGGTGGCGAACAGCGAGCAGAAGGCGTCGCGCTCGAAGGCCAGGGCCTCGTTCAGGCCCAGCTGATAGCTTTTCAGCACCGCCACCTTGGCCAGCTGCACGGCCTTGGGCGCCTTCTTGGCGATGGTGGCGGCCAGGGCCAGGGCGCGATCGAGGGTCTGGTCGGCCGGCACCACCTCGGCCACCAGGCCGCGGGCCAGGGCTTCCTGGGCGTCCATGAAGGCGCCCGACAGGCACAGCTTCATGGCCACCGACTTGCCCACCACCCGGGTCAGGCGCTGGGTGCCGCCGGCCCCGGGGATGATGCCCAGGTTGACTTCCGGCTGGCCGAACTGGGCGGTGTCGCCGGCGATGATGATGTCGGCGTGCATGGCCAGCTCGTTGCCGCCGCCCAGGGCATAGCCGTTGACGGCGGCGATCAGCGGCTTGGGAAAGGCGCGGATCATCTTCCAGTGCATGACCCGGGGGTCATTCTGGATGGTCACCGCGTCGTGGGCTTCCATTTCGGTGATGTCGGCCCCGGCGGCGAACACGTCGGGCCCGCCGGTCAGCACCACGGCCCGCACGTCGTCGTCGGTCGCGGCGTCGCGCAGCACGGCGGCCACCTCTTCCAGCAGCCGGGTGCGCAGGGCGTTGCGCACCCGCGGCCGGTTCAGGGTGATCAGGCGGATGTGGGGACCGGGCGTTTCGACTCGAATGTCCTCGGGCCGGATGTCCTCGTAATCGGCCACGGCTAGGCGCCGGCGGGCCGGACCAGGCCGCATTCCGACAGGATGGGGGCCACGTCGTTTTCCCACTGGGTCAGCAGGTCGGCGTTGGTGCCCTGGCGCAGGCCCAGGTCCCGGTACTGGGCGTAGCGCTTGGAATCCAGCCGGCCGAAGGTGGCGGCAATGCGCGGGAACCAGTAGGCCACCGAGGCCTGGGCGGCGGCCGTGCCGGCCCGCTCGGCGGCCTGCACCATGCCCTTCACGGCGGCGGCGGCATGTTCCTTTTCCCGTTCCAGGATGCCGGCCATGACGTCGGCCAGGGGGGCGTAGGAACAGGTGGCCACCTCGTTCAGGTGGATCACCGTGGCGGCGCCGAACAGGCCGTTCATGACCACCGAATCCGTCCAGCCCTCCATGGGGTAGTACAGCACGTTCAGGCGCTTGTCGTCGCCCACCTGGCGGGTGCCCAGGTCCACGTTGCGGTCCAGGCGGGCCGTCCAGGCGTGGGAGCGCACGTACAGTTCCGGCTTCACGCCGAAGCCTTCCAGCAGGTCCATGACCCGCTGGGCGTGGTCCAGCTTCTCGGCCACGATGTGGGCCGCCACCACCCGTTCGCGCATGCCCGGGGCCTGGTTGATCATGTCGGCATAGCCGGCGGCCCAGGCCAGTTCCGTATCCACGAAAATGGTCATCAGGCGCACGATCTCGCCCCGGTAGGCGGGGCTCAGGGCGTCGTCGGCACCGATGCGCCGGCCTTCCTTGATGGCCTTCAGGATTTCCGTGTCACTGCCGGGCATGGTGCTTGCTCTCCGTCACATCGTGTCCGTATGCCGTATGGGATGCCTCTTGCCCCGCCATCATATCGCATGCCAAAAAGGTTGCAAATTCAGCGTGTTCCCCTGGGGGATCCCAAGCGGCGACGCCAGCATAGACAATTAATCGGTATTTTGGTATCAAAAAATGTATTAAGACTAACGCGCAACGGAACTGGGGCCTTTTCCAGGGGCGCCCGGGGCGTCACAATGGCGTCGCGACGTTGCAGGGGACACCACTGGCTGGGCACGCATGGACGACATCCTGATCATCTACGGCACCGAATCCGGCAATGCGCAAATGGTCGCCGAAACCCTGCAGGGGGATTTCGAGGCCCGGGGCCACGCCGTGGAGATCATGGAACAGTGGGACGCCGCCCAGGCCGACTGGCCCAGCCGCCAGGTGGTGCTGATCTGCTGCGCCACCCACGGCATGGGCGACCTGCCGTCCAACATCCAGCCCATGTTCGACGAGCTGGACGAGACCAGGCCGGACCTGTCCAACCTGCGCTACGGCGTGGTCGCCCTGGGCGACCAGACCTATTTCGATACCTTCTGCAAGGCCGGCCAGGTGCTGGACGACCTGTTCGACCGCCTGGGCGCCACCCGGGTGGGCGAGCGCCTGGAAATCGACGCCTGCACCCAGCCCCTGCCCGACGAGGAAGCCCAGAAGTGGGCCGTCGAGTGGGTGGAGCTTCTCTGACCCCCCCGACCCCGGAGGATCCCATGGGCCGCTTCTACGCCATCGAGGGCCTGCGCCCCGTGGTCCACCCCACCGCCTTCGTGCACCCCGATGCGGTGCTGATCGGCGACGTGATCGTCGGCCCGGGGGTGTACATCGCCCCCCATGCCTCGCTGCGCGGCGACATGGGGCGGATCTCGGTGGGCGAGGGGGCCAACGTGCAGGACTGCTGCGTGCTCCATTCCTTCCCCGGCGCCCAGTGCACGGTGGAGCCCTGGGGCCACATCGGCCACGCCGCGGTGCTGCACGGCTGCACCATCGGCCGCAACGCCCTGGTGGGCATGAACGCCCTGGTGATGGACGGCGCCGTGGTGGGCGAGAACGCCATCGTCGCCGCCATGGCCTTTGTTTCCGCCGGCTTCGAGGTGCCGCCCCAGACCCTGGTGGCCGGGGTGCCGGCCAAGGTGAAGCGCGAGCTTTCCGACGAGGACGTGGCCTGGAAGCGCCGCGGCACCGAGGAGTACCAGCGCCTGGCCCGCCGCTCGGCCGCCAGCCTGGAACCCTGCGAGGCCCTGGTGGAAATCGAGCCCGACCGCCCGGCCCTGCGGATCGAGCCCCACCAGCCTCTGCACATCGCCAAGAAGGCCCGCCGCTGAGCCCTCGCCGTTGAGCCGATTGCCGCCCATGGGCTAGAGTTTCCCCGCCCCCGGGGAGACTTCGGCCATGCTGGCCCTGATACTGATCAACGGTTTGGGACTGCTGGCGGGCGCCGCCCTGGCCGGCGTCCTGGTCTCCCACGGCGCCACGCCCACCTATTCCATCATCGCCGGCCTGGTGTTCCTGGGCGGCATGGCCTATCCCCTGACCCACGAATACGGCGCCCTGGGGCGCGGCGTCCGCGAGGCCGAGGCCGGCCTGCGCCGCACCCTCCTGCGCCGGCCCACGGACGTCCATGCGGAAATCTTCACCCGGTCCGAGGCCTCGCCCGTCTACTGGCGCCATCACCGCCTGCCCCTGGGCCTGATGATCGCCGTGACCCTGACCGGGTTCGGCCTGCTGGCCTATGACGCCGCCAGCAACTGGGATGCCCTGTCGGCCCGGGTCACCGGCAGCGACGAGATCATCAGCAACTTCTGACCGGGCTCAGGGGGCCGCCAGGGCCACGGCGATGCGCGCCGCCAGGCGGGCGTTGCCGTCCAGCAGGGCGCGGTTGGCCTGCACGCTCCAGCCCCGGGTGGCCTGGGCCACCCGGTCCAGCAGGAAGGGGGTGACGGCCTTGCCGGTCACCCCGGCCGCCTGGGCCGCGGCCAGGGCCGCGTCCACGGCGGCGGTCACCGTGTCGGCGTCCAGGGCCACCTCGGCCGGCACCGGGTTGGCGACCAGCAGGCCGCTGTCCAGGCCCAGGGCCCAGTGGGCGGCCAGCAGGCGCGCCGCCGCCGCCGGGTCGTCCACCCGGGCGTCCACGGGCAGGCCGCTGTCGCGCAGCCAGAAGGCGGGCAGGGCGTCGGTGCCGTAGCCGATGACGGGCACGCCCCGGGTTTCCAGCACCTCGCGGGTCTTGGCCAGGTCCAGGATCGCCTTGGCCCCGGCCGACACCACGGCCACGGGCGTGCGGGCCAGTTCGTCCAGGTCGGCCGACACGTCGAAGCTGGTTTCCGCCCCCCGGTGCACGCCACCGATGCCGCCGGTGGCGAACAGGCGGATGCCGGCCAGGCGGGCGGCGATCATGGTGGCGGCCACGGTGGTGGCCCCGGGGCCGCCGCCGGTGATCACGGCGGCCAGGTCGCGGCGGCTCACCTTGGCCACCTGGGGCGCCGTGCCCAGGTGGCGGATCTCGTCCGCCGTCAGGCCCACCCGCAGGCGGCCGTCCAGCACCGCGATGGTGGCCGGCAGGGCGCCCTCGTCGCGCACCGCCGCCTCCAGGGCCAGGGCCGATTCCACGTTGGCCGGGTGGGGCAGGCCGTGGGCGATGACGGTGCTTTCCAGGGCCACCACGGGGGCGCCGGCGGCCAGGGCGGCGGCCACGTCGGGGCGGATCGCCAGCAGGTCGTTCGGGGACGGGGTCATGGGACGGGGCCTCCGATCCACAGCCACAGGGTGAAGGCCGTGGTGCCGGCCACCACGCCCAGGGCCACGTTGCGCCGGGTGGCGAAGAACACGGCCACGGCCAGGCCGGCGGCGCCCACCCGGGCCAGGGCCGGGGTGTCGGCCAGGGGCCCGGCGGGCAGCAGGATCATGCGCAGGATCAGCCCGGCCAGCAGGGCATAGGCCACGCAGCCGATCCAGTCCATGACCGGCGCCGTGGCCCCCAGGCGGCCGCCCAGGGCCACCCCCAGGGCGCGCCACACATAGGTGGCGACGGCCGCGGCGGCCAGGGCCAGGATCAGGTACAGGGCCGAGGGCTCAGCCATGGCCGGGGGCGTCCCGCGGCGGGCCGCGCCGGGCCAGCAGCCAGGCCAGGGTGCCGCCCACCAGCCCGGTGGCCGGCAGGCCCCAGTCGGGGCTCAGCAGGTGCAGCAGCGGCCCCAGCACGGCGCCGAACATCAGCGACAGCAGCAGGGCCCGGCGGCGCAGGTCCACGCACATGACCAGCAGGAAGTACAGCGGGTTCAGGAACACCAGGCCCAGGGACACGGCCGACGGCACCGCCCCGGCCAGGTGGAAGCCCACCGCCGTGGCGACCAGCGACATGGCCCACAGCGGCAGCGAGAAGCCGAAGAAATAGCTCAGGCGCAGGGCGTGGGGCACCCGGTGGCCGCGCTGCATCAGGCCGATCCACGAGGTCACGGCGATCAGGTGGCTGGCCGCGTACAGGCCCCAGGGCCGGGTGCCCGGGGCCCGCAGCAGCGGCATCAGGGTGATGGTCATGGGCAGCAGGCGGGCGTTGACCATGCCCACGGCCAGGGCGATGACCAGCACCGAGGACCCCACGGCCGCCATCTCCACCAGGGCCACCTGGCCCGGCAGGGCCCAGCCGGTCAGGGTGGAGGCCAGCCCCAACCACAGGGGCAGGTCGGTCTTCGCCACCAGGGACCCGAAGCCCAGGAAGCTGGCCGCCAGCACCGCCACCGGCAGGCCGATGGATTCCCGCAGGCCCAGCACCAGGGCCGCCCGGGGCGTGGTGGGGCCGGGCGGGGTTTGCGAGGGCGTCACGGCTGGCTGCCGGTGATCAGCACCGTCGCCTCGGCCGTGCAGCGGTCCAGTTGCGCCTCCAGCTCGGTCCGCGCGATGTCCAGGCCGTGGTCGTGGAAGTCGGCGATCAGCTTGCGCAGCACGTCCTCGTGGCCCGGCTCTTCCAGGTCGGCGGCGATCACCTCGGTCACATAGGCCGGGACGTGGGCCGAATCCTTGCCCAGGCGCTCGGCCACCCAGATGGCCAGCAGCTTGTTGCGCACGGCGGAAATGCGGAAGGCCGTTTCCTCGGCCATCACGTGGTCGCGCTCGTGGGTGCGGCCCTTGGCGGTCATGGTCTGGGGCATGGACGGGACGGACGTGCGGGTCATGGTCGGTTCCGGATCGGTGGGCGGGCGGCGCGCGGGCCGCCACGGGAAGGGACCAGGATACCCGTCCCGCGCGGCGGCGCCAGGGGCGACCGCGCCAACCGCCGCGGCCGGGAGGTATGCGCCGCCGGCATGGGCCCTCTCCCAAGATTGAATTTGCAAATCATTCTTAATATGATATCTGACAACCGGCTCCCGGTGCGCGCGGACGGATTCCGTGCGCGGCGCCACCCTGTGGTCAGGGACTAGGCCAGGGGGGCCTGAAAGGGTTACACTATGTACGCTTGGCGTGGACTGAACCGTTCGGCGCTGGCCGGCATCCTCGACACCATGGGGATGCGCAAGGCGGCCCGGCCGGGAGTTTCGGCCCCCCAGGTTGGCGGCGCGGCCGGGCCGGAGACGGCGCGGACCGATCCGTCGGCAAGGATCGACGGCAGCGTGGCCCCGGCGGCGTTCGCCGAGGCGGCGGCCCCGGGCGAGACCATGCCCCGGGCAAGGCAATGAAGGTGGGTGGATGAATGTACATCTGCGTCTGTAACGGCTTGAACGAATGCGCCGTGCGGGACGCCTGCGACCGGGGCGCCCGCACCGCGGAAACGGTGTACCGGCACCACGGCGTCCGCCCCCAATGCGGCAAGTGCGTCCACATGATCGACCAGATCATCCGCGAGAGTCACGGCGAAGGCCTGCACAAGGATTCCACCGAGATTCGGACCTGATCCCATGGCCCACGACGAACACGGTTGCCTGACAATGGCCCCGGAAAACAAGGCTCCTGAAGCCGAAAAGCGGGACGGCGCGCCGGAAGACGCGCTGGAGGACCTGTTCGCCGACCTGCGCTGGCCGGAAGGGGTGTGCTGCCCCAGTTGCGGCGCCGGCGGGGTGTACCGCCTGTCGCTGGCCTCCACCCGGCGGCGGCGTTACAAGTGCCGGGTGTGCCGGCAGCAGTTCAGCGTCACCAAGGGCACCATCCTGGAAGGCTCGAAGCTGCAGCTTCACCACTGGGTGCGGGCGCTGCGCAAGCTGTGCGAACGGCCGGAAGGGATGACCGTGGCGCAGCTCCACAAGGACCTGGGAATCAGCTACCGGGCGGCGCAGAACCTGTTCGACCGCCTGGACTACGCGGCCCGCCGCCAGCCCCTGGCGGCCCTTATCAGAGACAGGTTCCGCCGATGAAACCCGCCACCCCCGAACCCACGGAACGGCCGTCCGAGGACGAGGACAAGCGCCGCGCCTATCCGGGCCTGTCCTGGCAGGATCTGCTGAAGGCCCTGCTGAAAACGCCCGCCCCCAACAACTGAAAACGGCCTTTCGGCGCGCCGGAATTGGGTGACTGAACGTCACTCGGGCGGGCGGGATTCCGCGCCACGCGCGTATAAGGTCCTGTGCATTCGACCCCGGACTGGTATTCTGGGCCTCCAACACAGCATCGCGGGAGACCACGCATGAAAGGCAATTCGACGATCATCCAGACGCTCAACGGCATCCTCCGCAACGAGCTGACGGCGATCAACCAGTACTTCCTGCACGGCCGCATGCTGAAGGACTGGGGCTTCGCCTCGATGGGCCAGCACGAGCTGGATGAATCCGTCGACGAGATGAAGCACGCCGACAAGATCATCGAGCGGGTGCTGTTCCTGGAGGGCCTGCCCAACCTGCAGGACCTGGGCAAGCTGATGATCGGCGAGGACGTGCCCGAGATCCTGGCCAACGACCTGAAGCTGGAAAAGGCGGCCCGCGAGGACCTGGTGGCGGCCGTGGCCCTGTGCGAGGCCGAGCGCGACTTCGTGACCCGCGGCATGCTGCAGGAGCTGCTGGACGAGACCGAGGAACACATCGACTTCCTGGAAACCCAGATCGGCCTGCTGGACAAGATGGGCCTGCAGAACTTCCTGCAAAGCCAGGTCTGACCCCCCGACGTTCATTTCCTTCCACCCGCGCGCATTCCGCCATCGGGGGCCTTGGCCCCCGATGCGCCGGCGCGCGCGCCAAAGAGCGGGGCCATGACTCTAGGCCCGTCATGCGGGGTGTTTTATTTGGGCTAAAATTTGACCCCTATTATTGACGAAGGCTAATTTTTGGCCTATATTTCGAGAAGCCTGGAGGGGCGAATGCCACGGCTCGCGGACTTCGGAAATTTCGTGATCTACATGTACCACCAGGATCACCGGCCACCCCATTTCCATGTCATCGGGCCCGACTTCAAGGCCAGGATCGCCATCGAGGACTTGCGGGTCCTCTCCCGCGCCGGCACGTCCCGGCCAATGGGCCGGGCAATCAGGCAGGCCCTGGAATGGGCCGAGGATGACGAAAACCGCCAACGCCTCGAAGCGGCCTGGGCCGAATACAGCGGTGAAGGCCGATGAGGAACAAGGACACACGGAGCTTGATCCATGGAAACCACGCTGCGACGTCTTAAGGATGTCAAGCCGGCCGATGCGCCCTACGCCCTTGCCCTGGTGTGGTCGGACGGGGACAAGGCCGTGGTCGACATGACCGGCGTCATCCATCGCTCGAAGGCTTTCGAACCCCTGAAGGACGTAGACCTGTTCCGTCAGGTCGAGGTCATCAACTGGGGTGACGGTATCGCCTGGCCGAACGGGCTCGACTTCGGCGGTGATTCGCTGGATCGCCTCGCCCAGGTTCAGGCGGTCATGAATTCCAAGGACTTCACGCGGTGGCAGGCCGAGCTGGGCCTCTCCAACCAGGAGGCCGCGGACCTGCTCGGCGTCTCCCTCAACTCCATCAAGAACTACCGCAAGACGGACAGGATTCCCCGCGCCGTGCAGATCGCCTGCCTGACCCTGCGGTTGGATCGAACCGTGGTGAACGCGCTTTTCAAGCCGCGCAAGTCCGGCAGACCTCCGGCGGCGGCCTGAGGGAGCTTTTGCGTTCGCTCGGGTAAGGCCTACGGCACAGGATTGGGCGACGGGTCCACGAGGGCCGGTGGACACCCGCGGAATTCCGGAACGAGGCAGCCGGTTTAGGTCGCCCTGGCCAGGACACGCATGATCTTCCGAGGGGGGGTGGATGGTGGGCGCGGCTGGGATTGAACCAGCGACCCCTGCCGTGTGAATGGGGCAGGGGGATTTAGGAACAGTTGAATATCAATGGGTTGTTCGGGCGTTGTCGCGGCCGGATGGGGAATTTGGGAGGAAGAAACAGAATAATGTGGATTGAGATAGGCACAATTGGGGCACAACGTGTGCTCTGCCTACCCATGTTGAGATGGTTCAATAATTCACGTCCAATAATACATCGTCGCGGAATTTGGGCCGGCAAAATGTGTTGATTGCCTGTGACCCGCATCGTCACGATCGGTCTTCATGTCGCCCAAACTGCCGAAAGAACTTCCGCCTGTTGCAGAACAGTCTGAACAGCGGCTTCTTGCAAGTCCGGCGGATAGCCGTGTTTGCGGAGGATGCGTTTGACCAGAATCCGCATGCGCGCTCGCGCTGATTCACGATGCTGCCAGTCCACGGAAGCATTGCTTTTCAATTTGTTCAAGAGTTCCTGGGCAATGACACGGAGGTGGTCGTTGCCCATCACCGCGACCGCGCTCTCATTTTGGGCCAGGGCGTCGTAGAAGGAGATTTCCTCAAGGCTGAGCCCTTCCTCCTCGCCACGCTGGTGGGCGGCACGGATGTCCTTCGCGAGATTGATCAGTTCTTGCAGAACTTCCGCCGTGGTGATGGCGTTCGAGTGGTATCGGGCGACAGCTTCTTCCAGCCGTTCGGTGAAGGTGCGGGTCTGGACAACGTTGACTCGGCTCTGTGAACGGATTTCGCCGTTGATCAGCTTTCGCAACGCTTCCATGGCAAGGTTCTTCTTTTCCATCCCTTGAACCTCGGCGAGAAATTCGTCCGAGAGGATGGAAATATCCGGCGTTTCCAGCCCGGCGGCCTGTAGGATATCGATGATTTCCGTCGAGACCACCGCGCGGCTGACGATTTGCTGAACCGCCAAATCCCGCTCGGCGGAAGAGGTGCCCGTGCCAGGCGTCTTCTTGACGAGCGCCGCCCGGACGGTCTGGAAGAATCCAACCTCCTCGCGGATGTTCCGTGCCTCATCACCGGCGGCGGCCAGCGCGAAGGCCTTTGAAAGCGCCAGCACGGCATCATTGAAACGACGGTGCGCCCGCTTCTTGCCTTCCTCGGTCGATTCTTCGGCAGCTGCCCTTTGCTGCATATCGAGGATCCACTCAACCGCGCCGGCCAGCGCGGCGAGCCGGTCCTTTGGCGGGCCGGCAAGGCCGGCCCGATAGTCGAAGCCGTGGAACATGTCGCGCACGATCTCATGCTTCTCCAGCATCACGGCGATGGCTTCGGCCTGGTCGATGCCCGCATGCTTCTGGTCGTCTCGCGAATATTGGCCGAGGGCCGACTTCAGGTTTTGTGCGATGCCGATGTAATCGACGATCAAACCGGCCGGCTTGTCGCGGAACACCCGGTTCACACGTGCGATGGCCTGCATGAGTCCATGCCCCCGCATGGGCTTGTCGATGTACATCGTGTGCATGCTGGGCGCGTCGAATCCGGTCAGCCACATGTCTCGAACGATCACCAGCCGGAGCGGGTCGTCGGGGTCCTTGGCCCGTTTGGCCAGCAGTTCCCGGCGCGCCTTGCCGCCAATGTGCTGCTGCCATTCCGGCGGATCGGAAGCCGCGCCCGTCATCACGATCTTGAGGGTGCCGCCCGCGTCGGCGGCGCTGTGCCACGTCGGGCGCAGTTTGATGATCTGATCATAGAGCGCGACGCAAATCCGTCGGCTCATGCAGACAATCATGGCCTTGCCGTCCAAGCCGACGACCCGGTTCTCGAAATGCCCGACAAGATCCTGGGCGATCATGGCCAGCCGCTTTTCCGCCCCGACGACGGCCTCGACGTTCGCCCACCTGCGCTTGAGCAATTCCTGCTCGCCTTGGGCCTCGTCTTCGGTCAGCTCGGCCACCTGGTCGTCGAGCTTCGGCCTCTCGTCTTCATCCAATTCGATGCGGGCGAGGCGGCTTTCGTAATAGATGGGCACCGTCGCGCCATCCTCGACGCCCCGGTTGATGTCATAAATGTCAATGTAGTCGCCGAACACGGCGGGCGTGTTTACGTCGTCCTTCTCGATGGGGGTTCCCGTGAAACCGATGAACGAGGCGTTCGGCAGGGCGTCACGGAGGTACTTGGCGAAGCCGTAGGAAACCTCGCCCGTCGCGCCCGCCACCTTGGCGCGGAAACCGTACTGGCTGCGATGGGCCTCGTCGGCGATCACCACGACGTTCCGCCGGTCGGTCAGGAGGGGATAATCGACCTCACCCTGTTCCGGCCTGAATTTCTGGATGGTGGTGAAGATGACGCCCCCGGACGGGCGCGCCAGCAGCCGTTGCAGGTCGTCGCGGTCTTGTGCCTGCTGCGGAGTCTGGCGCAACAGGTCCCGGCACATGGCGAACGTGCCGAACAATTGGTCGTCCAGGTCGTTGCGATCCGTGATGACGACCAGCGTGGGATTCGCCATGGCCGAGTGGGCGATGATCCGACCGGCGTAGAAGGCCATCAGCAGGCTTTTCCCCGATCCCTGTGTATGCCAGATCACGCCGATCCGCTTGTCGCCTCGGGGGTGGCCCCGGGCATCCGCCAGGCCATAGGCGGCCGGCTCCTCCCTAAGGCCCGGGCCGGCAGAGGAGGGGCCATCGCTTTCGGCAACGGCGGGCATGGCCCGCAGCGTTGCCGCCACGGCGCGTTCGACGGCGTGGAACTGGTGATAGCCCGCCACGATCTTGACTGGCCCCGCACCCGTGTCGCCGAATACGGTGAAGTCCCGGATCAGGCGCAGGAAGCGGGCCTTCTCGAACACTCCCTCGATGAGGATGCCCAGTTCCGGCGCGCCCTTCGGCGCAACGGCGGCCCCATCCACGGTGCGCCACGGCATGAACCGTTCCAGGCTGGCGGTCAGGGAGCCCAGGCGTGCCTGAATCCCGTCCGAGGTCACCAGCACGGCGTTGGTGCGGAACAGGGACGGGATCTGGTTCTTGTAGGTCTGAAGCTGGTTGTAGGCGCCCGACAGGGTGGCGTTTTCGTCGCCCGGGTTCTTCAATTCAATGACGGCCAGGGGCAAGCCGTTGACGAACAGCACCACGTCGGGACGGCGGTTGTGGCCTTGTTCGACCACCGTGAACTGGTTCACCGCCAGCCAGTCATTGGCGTTCGGATGGGCAAAGTCGATCAAGCGGGCAACGTCGCCGCCGGTACTGCCGTCCTCCCGCGTGATCTCGACCGGCACGCCCTCGATCAGGTAGCGGTGCAGGCGGCGGTTTTCCTCGACAAGCGATGGGGTCTCGGTCTGCTGCACCTTGCGCAGCGCCTCTTCCCGCGTCTCGGCGGGCAGGTGCGGGTTGAGGCGTTCGAGCGCCCGCGAGAGCCTGACCGGTAGCAACACCTGGTCATAGCTGGCGCGTTCGGGCGTGGGACCTTCCGGCGAAATATCGGGCCCATGCGCAATGGCATAGCCAAGCCCCGAAAGCCAATCGAGCGTCGCTTCCTCGATGTGGCTTTCAGAGATTCCCGTCATCAAGCGGCCCCTCCGCCAGGCCCCAGGACGAACCTTGCCCGTTCGCGGCGAAGCATCTCGTAGGGACTGATGCAGCGCAGGCCAAGGCCGATGCAGGCGTTCGGGATCTTGATTTTGCGTATGGTATCGGCCGGCACTTCGTGCGTGACGACGGTGCAGTCATGCGCCAGCGCGTGCGCGACAAGCCAGTAGTCGGCGACCTGGAGAAAGGTCGCAACGGCGGCGGGCTGGTATTCCTGTCCACGCGCCCAATCGCTGACGGTGCTCAGGGCCGGGACAATGATTTCGTCTGGCCTCAGGAAGAAGGCGTCGCCCCGATCTTCCGACCAGGCCGCAAGCTCATCCTCGCCCGCATGCAATTCATCGGCGACCTTCTCGATGCTGGCTACCTTGCCGGCCTGGTTCTGCGCCATCAGCCAGTCCCAGAACGCCGGGCAGAAATCGAAGCCATAGTGCAAGTTCTTCGCCTGAATGAAGACGTTCGAATCGAGGAGGTAGTCGGTCATCCCATCACCCCGACTTCGCGTCCAAGATTGTTGAAGGTCTCGGTCTTGGAGACGCCAAGCATCCGAAAGGCGTCCCGATAAAGCGTCTGTCCCTCAAGCGTGCTGACGACAAGGGCACGGGCGAACCGGCGGCTTACGCGGGACAGCGTGGTGCGATAGAAATCACCGCCACCGCCTTGCTGCGCGAGATGCCGCAGTCGCCCGATCTCCGCTGGCCAGGCGACGTCGAAACGGGCACGGTCGATCCAACCCGCATCGAGAAGGCGGCGCAGGATGACCAATGTGCTGACCTTGAACGCGCGCGCCAGCCGCGACATGGCCTGCGGGAGCGGCTCGCCATCTTGGAGGTGGGCACGAAGGGCTGCCAGTGGCACGAGCAGCTCGGCCGCCACGGCGTTGCACCACACTTCCTCGCGCCTGAACCCCGGCTTTGGCGCCGCCCCAAGGTTCGACAAGGCGGATGCGCCAAGCCAAAGGTGCGCTAGCTCATGGGCGAGGGTGAACATCTGCGCCGCTTTGGTATCCGCACCGTTGATGAAGACCAGCGGCGCGAGAGGATCGGACAACGCGAAGCCACGAAATTCGGCGGGATCGAGATGGCGACGGTTGTTGCTCATGACAACCCCGCTGACCATCACAAGCACGCCGGCCTCATCCGCCTGGCGAATGAACAGCCTGAGCGCATCGCTCCAGGTCGGGCACTCCTGGCGGGCCGCAAGGTCAAACCCGAGGGTTTCTCGCATGTCCGCCGCAACCCTCTCGGGCGGCCTGTCGATCGATGCGCTTCCAACAAAGGGCACCGCGGGTTGGCGGGCGACCCGAGCGAAATCTCGATACCAGCTCTGCCGCTCTTGGCAGGTGTAGATCGTATCCAAAAGATTGGGGCTTGGTCGCGTCACGCCCTGCCCGACAAAGGTGCGGAAATCGGGAATGGGGACGGCTTCCTCCGGGGGCTCCGCCATGAACAGGTACCCAACGGGCACATGCACTGCGCGGGCGAACGCCTCCACCTGTTTCAGGGTGGGCTGCGTCGCGCCCTCTTCCCATTCCGGCAGCTTCTTGAACCTGGCCGCAAGATCCTCATACGCCATCCCCGAACGTTCTCGCGCCCAGTGGAGCAACAGGGGATTGACGGGCACGCGGATCATGGTCTCCCTCCACCGACCATTGCTGATCTATTCTCATTGTCCGCGAAAAGAAGACTCCAACGAAAGACTCTTTCCAGACCGACAGCGACCAGGAGTTCCTTGGTAACTGCCGATTTGCCCAGTTCTTCATCGAACCATGGGCCAAACGGGATCTCGGATCGTCCGTCCACGGCTTGATGGAGAATGGGTTCACCTGACAGTCCCGGTATCACGAAGCGGACTCCGGCAAACTCGCCCTGTCTTCCGTTGACGCCCAGAATTCCGCATGCCGCCGGTCTGCTTCCTGGCGTTGATCCCCGATCTTCCGCTTTTCCTGTTTGAGATAGGTCAAGGGATCCCAGCCGTCCTTCGTTCGTTCCGGCAGGCCATACGTTCTTCGAAGCGTGGCCGCCAATTCGAACGCCTGTATGCCCAAGGTTGCGTATTCTTCGTGCCGCGCTTCGAAGGCTTCGTCATAGTCCGGGGGGGAGGCGATTTCGTTGGCGATAAACTGAATGGTCCGGTTTGATCTCACAACCCATTCGGGAAGCGACAATAGATCATACATCAATTCGGGGCGAATGCTCTGCCAATCAACGTCGTCGGGATATTCCAGGCGGTCCGGCAGGGAGACTTGTGGACTGCGGCATCCGTCTTGGTCCCCGTGGCCGAAAGCCAGTCCGTTGTCCTGGACAACTTCCACGCAGGTCTCGACAAACCGGTCGAGCGTGCACACCACGCGGATGGCAAGGTACCGCGCGCGGTTCGTGCGACGGCGCCGTTCGACCCAGGCTTCCCTGACCCATGGAATGATCGCCCCGATGAGGACGCCCAACAGGCCGAACAGCGCCTCCGTCACGCCACGGCCTCCACCGCCTTCTCCGCATCGCGCAGGCGGATTTCGCCGGACATCAGTTTGGGGAGGAGGAGGTCGCGGGTTTGGGTCAGGGCTCCGCTTTCAGACTTGGCATGTTCTGCTCTTGCGCGCAAAGGCGAGACAAGCTCAGCGAAGGCGGTAAGGGTGGCGTCCCCTGGAAATACCAGCTCGGTATCGGAAACCTCATTGGGCTTCACAGCCGGATAAGCTCCGCCGTGGCCGTCAGCCAAGTTCGCCAACCGAACAATGTTCTCAGGTGTTGTTGCTGCGATGTGAACAACGTCGCGATAGACCGTTTCGCGGGGAGTTAGCACTGCGAAGCCGGTGCTGACCGTTAATCCATCATGCGGAATGTAGGCAAAAGACCCGTTCCCTGGCCTGGTTGTGCCGACGATGGTGTCACCGGCTCTAGTGATTCTTCGAGCACGGCTTGGCGCA
>JAGREA010000006.1 GCA_020446745.1 Rhodobacterales bacterium
CCCTTGGCACCTGCCACCCGTTCATAATCGATGATTGTATTCCGAGTCAGACCGATGTCGTGGTTGGCCAATCCCACCGGTACGGTCGCCAGGTTGGACAGAAATCCGGCACTCTTTCCCTGTTTGGAATACGGTGACGGAATACAGTGACAGTTTACTTATTCGCCGCAATGGTGCCGGCACCGCTCCCCGCGCATGTCGTGCCCCAGCTTGTCACGGCCATGACGCGAAGGGGAATGAGCGGGCTGGGCCCCACCGGGGTTCCCGTTCGGGACGGTGAAAAGGGCGGGCGCCCTCCCTCTCCCTGAGGGAGAGGGTCGGGGTGAGGGTCATATCAAGACTCCTCGGCGCACCTCCGCGAGACCTCGGCGTCCTCCGCGGTTATCCCTTTTTTCACAAAACCCTCACCCTCCCACGCCCTGACGGGCGCGGGCCCCTCCCTCTCCCTGGAGGGCGAGGGAAGACGAAGACGCTTCGATCGGCTGTTACCGCAGCCCCGCCCGGCCCGAACCGTTGGCCACGGATTCGGCCAGTTCGCGGGTGATGTGGTCGAAGGCCTCGTCCACGGAATCGGTCATGAACATCAGGTTCACGTCCTCGGCGTCGATGGTGCCGTGGCGGACCAGGGCGTCGAAGTTCACCACGTCGGTCCAGAACTCCGTGCCGAACAGCACGATGGGCAGGTGTTTTTCCACCTTGCGGGTCTGCAGCAGGGTCAGGGTCTCGAACAGCTCGTCCAGGGTGCCGAAGCCGCCGGGGAACACGATCAGCGCCTTGGCCAGGTACATGAACCAGAACTTGCGCATGAAGAAGTAGTGGAACTCCATGGACAGCCCGCGAGCGACGTAGGGGTTGACCGACTACTCCAAGGGCAGCGACATGTTCAGACCAATGTAGATGCCCCGGGCCTCGGAAGCGCCCCGGTTGGCGGCCTCCATCACCCCCGGGCCGCCGCCGGTGCACACCACGAAGCGGCGCCGCGTGCCCTCCAGCCCCTTGGACCATTCGGTCAGGCGGAAGGCCAGTTCGCGGGCCTGCTCGTAATAGCGCGACATGGCCAGGTCGCGCTCGGCCTTGGCGATCTCCAGCGGGCCGCCGTGGCCCCGCGCCGCCTCCATGGCCTTCACGGCCACGTCCCGGGGCTGCAGCCGGGCCGAACCGAAGAACACGATGGTGTCGTTGATGCGGTGGTCCTCGAACCGGGCGTCCGGGCCCAGGTGTTCCGACAGGATGCGCAGCGGCCGGGCATCGGCGCTGTTCAGGAAGTCCAGGTCGCGATAGGCCTTGGGCAGGCTGTTGCGGGTGGGTTCGGTGCGGTCGTCTGGCTGGCGGTCGTCGCGGTCGGTCATGGCGCCTGTCCGGCGGTTGCGGGGCCCCCACGATAGCCCAGATGATCCGGCGGGGCACGCTTGCCGCCCCTTCCCCGGGCGGGCATTATCCGCCTGTAACAGGGGACCGAAACCCATGGGCAGCCCGCCATCCCGATTCCTGTGGCCCGCCTGGGCCTTCCTGCCGGCCGTGTACCTGGCCGCCGGGCTGGTGCTGCGCCACGACGGCGGGCCGTTCTGGATCTGGCATCTGGTGGACCCGTCCTACTACTACCTGTTCGACAGCCTGAACCTGGCCCTGGGCCAGGCACCGGGGCACCCCTACCACCCGGGCACCCCGGTGCAGATGATCGGCGCCCTGCTGCTGCACATGGTCCACCGGGGGGTGGGCGGCGACATGCTGGTGGAACGGGTGCTGGCCGACCCGGAAGGCACCCTGCGGGTCCTCAGCACCGGCCTGCTGTGCGTCACCGCGGCGGCCATGTTCGCCGCCGGGCTGCTGGCCCACCGCTGGCTGGGGGACTGGGCCGCCGGGCTGATGGTCCAGGCCGGGCCGTTCCTGTCCAAGGTGGTGCTGAAGAACGCCTACCACGTGAAGCCCGAACCCCTGCTGACGGCCCTGATGCTGGTGCTGGTCGTCGTCGTGATCTGGGCCCTGCGTCCCGGCGTGGCGGAACGCCACAAGACGGCCCTGGCCGTGCTGTTCGGCCTGATCGCCGGGCTGGGCGTGGCCACCAAGCTGACCGCCGCGCCGATCTTCGTGCTGCCCCTGTTCCTGCTGTGGGGGTGGCGGCCGCTGGTCCTCTATGGCCTGGTGTCGGCCGGGGCCCTGGCCCTGTTCACCCTGCCCGCCTGGCCGGCCTTCCATAAATTCTGGGCCCTGTTCGTGGAGGCCAGTTTGGCCTCGGGCGCCTACGGCCAGGGGGCGCGCACCCTGATCGATGTCGATACCTACCCCCAGGCGGTGCTGAAGATCTTCAGCCGCCCGGTGCTGCACGGGGTGTTCCTGGCCTGCCTGGGCACGGCCCTGGCCGCCGCCTGGCGGGCCCGGCGGCGCGGCGCCCCCTGGCCGGCCGA
>JAGREA010000007.1 GCA_020446745.1 Rhodobacterales bacterium
GGCCAGCAGCAGCGCCGGCAGGGCGAAGCCCAGCACCTGGGCCTGGCGGCGCAGCTTGCCGGCGTGCTTGCGCGCCACTTGGTAGCCCATTTCCTTCAGCAGGTAGTTGTCGGCCGTGTGGGGGGCCTCGAAGGGCCGCACGGTGCCGCCCTTGCCCGGGCCGTGGGCGCCCAGGCCGGTGGCCGTTTCCGTGGTCGCCCGGGGCGCCGCGCCGTCGATGTGGGCCCAGTAGGCCCGCTTGACGATCCAGCCCAGGGCCAGGCCGGCGATGGCCGCCACGCCCAGGCCCCGGGGCGCCACGCCCAGGGTGGGGGCCAGGGCGGCCAGCCACAGCAGCCCGCCGGCCAGGCCCAGCACCAGGTAGGCGGCGATGGTCCAGGGGTTGGACCACTGCTGGATGGTCTGCAGGCTGGCGTAGATCATGGCCGTGCAATAGACCGTGACCACGGCCCCCAGCACGGTCAGCCCGGCCCACAGGCCGAAGCTGGCCGCATCGGGCTGGAACACCCAGCAGTAGGCCAGGAGGGTGATGGGCCCGTAGGCCAGGAGGGCCGCCACCCCTTCCCGCGACAGCCACGACGACCGCCACTGGGTGAGGGCCCGCCAGGCCCGCTCGGGGTGGCCCAGGTGGAAGGTGGAGGACAGCAGCCCGGCGGTGACGGCGGCCACGCCGATGGCGATGCCGAAGGCGCCGAAGGCCGGGTCGCGGGGCAGCCAGCCGGTCAGGCCGCCGAGGGCCATCAGGGCCAGCAGGCCATAGCCGGCGCCGGAAAACACCGTGAAGAAGATGACGGAAAAGGCGGGATGCATCCGGAAGCTCCTAGCGCGACAGCACGCGGTCGATCCACCGCAGCAGGGGGTTTTCCAGGGGCGGCAGGGCCTCGGCCGTTTCGCTGTGTTCGTCGCGGCGCGGGCGGGGCGGCAGGTACTTGTTGGTGGGGCGGTAGCCCAGCTCGGGCATCAGGTCGTAGCCGCCGCGATCGGCCACCTTTTGCGACACCTCGGAGTCCGGGTCGCCCAGGTCGCCGAAGAACCGGGCCCCGGCCGGGCAGGTGGCGACGCAGGCCGGCACCCGGTCTTCCGGGTCCAGGGTCTGGTTGTAGATGCGGTCGATGCACAGCGTGCACTTCTTCATCACCCCGGCGTCGCTGTCGAACTCCCGGGCCCCGTAGGGACAGGCCCAGGAGCACAGCTTGCAGCCGATGCACTTGCTTTCCTGCACCAGGACGATGCCGTCCTCGGCCCGCTTGTAGGACGCGCCGGTGGGGCACACGGTGACGCAGGCGGCGTTCTCGCAGTGCAGGCACGACCGCGGGAAATAGGCCGTGGTGCCCGGTTCCCCGGCCTTTTCCGGCGTCACCTCGTAGGCGTGGATGCGGTTGAACCACACCCCGTCCGGGTCCTTGCCATAGGGGTTCAGGTCGGTCAGCGGGGCCATGTGGCCGCCGGTGTTCCATTCCTTGCAGTTGACGGCGCAGGCGTGGCAGCCGACGCAGATGTCCAGGTCGATGACCAGGCCCAGCTTGCGGTTCGACGGGGCGGGCAGGGTGGTCATGACCGGCCCCCCTTGTCCTTGGCGCCGTAGCGCAGGATCTTCGGTGCTTCCGGCATGCCGGGCGGGCGGGCCGTGGGCTGGAAGCGGGGTTCCATTTCCCCCTGCTCGTGGGGGGCGGCCTTCTCGATGCGCACCCGCAGGTCGAACCAGGCGGCCTGGCCGGTCACGGGGTCGGAGTTGGTCAGGCTGTCATCGCCGGGCAGGTGCTCGGAAATCAGGTGGTTCAGCAGGAAGCCGGTCTGGGCCTCGGCCACGTCCGGGTCCAGGTTCCAGGCCCCGGCCCGCTTGCCGATGGCGTTCCAGGTCCACACCGTGTCCCTGTTCACGCCGTCCATCAGCCCGGCCCGCACCTTGATGCGGCCGTTGTGGCTGATCACCCAGATCCAGTCGCCGTCGGCGATGCCCAGGCCCTCGCCCGTCTCGCGGGCGATGTAGAGCCGGTTCTCGCCGGTGATCTGGCGCAGCCAGGCGTTCTGGCCGCCCCAGGAATGGTACATGTGCATGGGCCGCTGGGTCAGGGCGTGGAGCGGGTATTCGTCCCGGTCGATGGCCTGCTCCTCCAGCGGCGGATACCAGATGGGCAGGGGGTCGAAGGCATCGGCGATGCGTTGGCGCAGGTGGTCCGGCGGCTGGATGTCGCCGTGGCCCTCGGCCGCCAGGCGGAAGGTCTGCAGGGCTTCCGAATAGATCTTCAGCACGATCTGGTCCGGCGTGGTGACGAAGCCCATCTTGTGGGCCCAGTCCAGGTATTCCCGGTTGGCATAGCGGTAGTAGCGCTGCCCTTCCGGAAGTTCATGCTCCCAGAAGCTTTCGTGTTCGATGTAGCGCCGAAGCTGGTCCGGGTTGGGATCGCCGGTGCCGCTGGCGGTGCCGTCGGCGCCGCGCCAGCCGGCCAGGGGGCCGATGCCCGGGCGCCGCTGGTGGTTGGTCATGTAGTCGGGATAGCCACCCGGGTACTGGGGGTCGCCCTTGGCGTCCACCATGCCGGCCAGGCCCAGCCGCGCGCCCAGGTCCAGCAGCACGTCCTGGAACGGACGCACGTCGCGGTCCGGCTGGATGACCGGGTGGCGGATGGCGTCGGCCGCCGCGTCGGCGTGGCAGATGGGCCGGTCCAGCAAGGAGATGCAGTCCCACCGCTCCAGGTAGGTGGTGTCGGGCAGCACCAGGTCCGCATAGGCCACCATTTCCGACTGGAAGGCATCGGAATAGATGATGCGGGGGATCCTGTAGTCGCCCGTGGACGGATCCGTGTCCGTCAGCATGTCCAGCACTTGGGCCGTGTTCATGGACGAGTTCCAGGCCATGTTGGCCATGTACAGGAACAGGGTGTCGATGGGGTAGGGATCACTCTTCGAGGCGTTGGCGATGACCATGTGCATCAGCCCGTGGATGGCCAGCGGCGCCTCCCACGAGAACGCCTTGTCGATGCGCCGGGCCTTGCCGTCGTCGTCCAGCAGCAGTTCCTGGGGCGACATGGGGAAGCCCAGGTGCGGCCCGGCCATGGGCCGGTTGGGCTGGATGTCCTCGGGCCGCCCGGTGGGCTTGGGCAGGGAGTAGAGGGCCTTGGGATAGGGCGGCTTGAAGCGCATGCCGCCCGGCACGTCGATGGTGCCCAGCAGCAGTTGCAGCACGTGGATGGCGCGGCAGGTGTGGAAGCCGTTGGAATGGGCCGAAACGCCGCGCATGGCGTGCATGGACACAGGCCGGCCGATCACCTTGTCGTGCCGGCGCCCGGCCCAGTCGGTCCAGGCGATGGGCAGTTCCACCGCCTGCTCGAAGGCCACGCGGGCGATCTCGGCGGCGATGCGCCGGGTGGTGGCGGCGGGGATGCCGGTGGTTTCGGCCACCGCTTCCGGCGCATGGGCCGGGTCCAGGTAGCGTTCGGCCAGGATCTGGAAGCCCGGCCGGGCCCGGCGGCCGTCGGGCAGGGTCACGGTGCCGAACAGGATCGGTTTGGCGTCGATGGAATCGGCCCCGGCCGGGGCCTGCCTCTCGCCGTCCCAGCACTGGGCCTGGCCGGCCTCGTCGCGGATGTAGAGCCCGTGGTCGGCGCCGCCCGGGTTGTCGATCACCAGCCAGTGCATGTTGGTGTAGCGGACCAGGTAGTCCTCGTCGATGCGGCCCGCCTTCAGCAGCTCATGGATCAGCGCCATGACGAACAGGCCGTCGGTGCCGGGCCGGATGCCCAGCCATTCGTCGGCCACGGCCGAATAGCCGGTGCGCACCGGGTTGACGGACACGAACTTGGCGCCGCGCCCCTTCAGCCTGCCGATGCCCTTCTTGATGGGGTTGGAATCGTGGTCCTCGGCGACGCCGAACATCAGGAAATATTTGGTGTGTTCCCAGTCGGGCTCGCCGAATTCCCAGAACGCGCTGGCGATGGTGTAGAGCCCCCCGGCCGCCATGTTGACCGAGCAGAACCCGCCGTGGGCGGCGTAGTTGGGGGTGCCGAAGTTCTGCGCCCACCAGCTGGTCAGGGACTGGCTCTGGTCGCGGCCGGTGAAGAAGGCCAGGCGGCGCGGGTCCGTGGCGCGGCAGCGGGCCAGCCAGCCGGTGGCGATGTCCAGGGCCTCGTCCCACTCGATCTCGCGGAACTCGCCGCTGCCCCGGGGGCCGACGCGCCGCAGCGGCTTGCGCAGGCGGGCCGGCGAGCGCACGTTCATGATCCCGGCCGAACCCTTGGCGCACAGCACCCCCTGGTTCACCGGGTGGTTGCGGTTGCCCTGGATGTAGCGCAGCTCGCCGTCCTTCAGGTGCACCTTGATGCCGCAGCGGCAGGCGCACATGTAGCAGGTGGTGTATTTCACCTCGTCGCCCGTGGGGGGCGAGGTCTCCACCTTCTCCTGCCCGGTGACCGAGGGGGCGATGGCGGGCGTGTCGTCATCCAGCATGGGGCATCCTTTCCCGGCGACACGGTGACGGCCCCGCGCGGACGCGCGTGTTCCTTCAGGGGTCCGTCAGGTGTCCTGAACCTGGCTGTCTGGCATTGGCGGCCGGGGAAGGCCTCGACCGCGTTGTTGCTCCGGGTCGGCGGGGCGAGCCGGATTGTTCTTGCTTTCCGAACGGCGCCGGCTCCGCGGAGGCCGGCCGATGTCGGGGGGTGGTCATGCCGCCGCGCGAGTCGCGCGACACCTTCAAGGGTGGAAGGGTTGGCGCGGATGATCAAGGGGAGGATTTTATTGCACTGCAATATTAGAATTTGCCGTTATACGATTCGGCGCCTCACCGGTGCGCAGGCTATAATGGATTGTTTTCAATATTTTTTATCATTCCCGCATGGATTTGACATCGATCATGCGGCGCGGCCGGGGGCGCGTCGGAATTCCCTGAAATATGCTGCGCTTGCGAAGAAATTCAGCCCGCCGGGGCCCCCGCCAGGGCCGTCCAGCCGGACCAGGCCATGGCCACGCCCAGCAGGGCGATGATCCCGGCCGACACATAGGGCGCCTTGCGGAACACCCGGTCCAGCCTGTCCGTGCGCCGGGCCACGTAGCGGATGCCCAGGGCCGCCGCCACGCCGGCCAGCACCAGGGTGGCGGCCAGGCCCAGGCTGAAGGCCGAGACCAGCCCCACGCCCAGCCAGAACCGGTTCAGGTGCAGGCACAGGA
>JAGREA010000070.1 GCA_020446745.1 Rhodobacterales bacterium
ATGTTCTGGACGTTCTCCTTGAAGTCCAGCTGCATGATCGGATAGCTGCGCGACGCGCCGATGATGTAGGCGGTGGCCAGGGTCATGGTGAACTTGGCGGCGTCCTTGCGCTCCTTTTCCTCCTTGGCCGTCTGCGCGGCGGCCTCGGTGGACATCAGGGTGCCGGCGGCGGCGGCGACCACGGCCGCAGTGAAGCCGAACTTGCCCGAGACCTCCATGAACCGGCGACGTTCCTCGGATACGAGGGTCTCGCGACCCCGGTCATCCCTGTTCTTCCACATGGACAGATACTCCCTAGAGTTCATTTTCGGTGGTTGTTTCAGCGTCGGTCCGCCCGCCTTCCCGCATCAGGGTGGCGACGACAAAGGCCATCGATGCGCCGAACAGCAGCAGGAATTCGGCCACGTCGTTGATGTTGAACGGGGTTGAGGCACCGAACAGGACCGACGCCTTGCCGGCCAGTACGTTGATCACGTACAGCCCGAACAGGACCGCCGACAGAATCAGGGCCCGAGACCCCTTGTTGCGTGGTGTCGACGTCATCCCGTTCCTCCACAGCCTTCCGACGGCAAGCGCATTGATTGGTTTTTGTAAGCGCTTACATTTATCATGACACCACAGCACCCGCCCCCTGTCAAGGGCATGTGGAGGAAAGACGCCAACGTGTTGAAAATATGGTATAAGAAATCAGTACTTTGTACCGGCCCGACCCTACAGAGCGAATGCCCGCCCATGGAAGCCGACCGGAAACCGAGTCACGGTAAGCGTTTACAGACGCCGCAGGGGGGCCGCGGCGGCCAGAACCCCACCCTGCGCGACATCGCCGAGGCGGCCGGGGTGTCCACCGCCACGGTATCCCGGGTGCTGAACAGCCCCGACGCCGTGCGCCCGGCCCTGCGCGAGCGGGTGTCGCGCACCATCGCCGAGCTGGGCTACGTGCCCCACGGGGCGGCCCGGGCCCTGGCGTCGCAGCGCAGCCGCACCATCGGCGCCATCATCCCCACCCTGGACAACGCCATCTTCGCCGCCGGCATCGAGGCCTTCGAGCGGCGCCTGGACCAGGACGGCTACACCCTGTTCGTGGCCCTGTCCGACTACGACCCCCAGCACGAGCTGCGCCACATGCGCGGCCTGCTGGGCCGCGGCGTGGACGGCATGCTGCTGGTGGGCGGGCTGCACGAGGCGGCCAGCTACGACCTGATCCGGCGCCAGGGCCGGCCCTACGTGAACACCTGGGTGCACGATCCCCGGGGCGGCCACCCCTGCATCGGTTTCGACAACCGGTCGGCCTCGCGCCGGGCAGCCGAACACCTGCTGGACCTGGGCCATCGGCGCATCGCCATGATCGCCGGCGTGCTGGCCTTCAACGACCGGGCGCGGGAACGGGTGGCCGGGGTGCGCGACGCCCTGGCGGCCCGGGGCCTGGATCTGGCCGACGCGGACCTGGTGGAGCGGCGCTACGACATCGCCGAGGCCCGCCAGGCCATGGGCCAGCTGCTGGAAGGGCCCCGGCCGCCCTCGGCCGTGGTCTGCGGCAACGACGTGCAGGCCATCGGCGCGCTGCTGGAATGCCAGGCCCGGGGCGTGGCCGTGCCCGGGCAGGTGTCCATCATCGGCTTCGACGACCTGCCGCTGACGGCACACCTGGCCCCGGCCCTGACCACCATGCACGTGCCGTCGCGCGACATGGGCCGCCGGGCCGCCGAATACCTGCTGGACCGCCTGGCCGGCCGCCCCGCGGCCCCGGCATTGGAACTGGCCGTGGACCTGGTGGTGCGGGGCACCACGGGGCCGGCGCCCAAAGGGGTTTAGGAAACGCGGATCAGCCCGACATGGCCTTGGCCGCCTTGCGCAGGGCTGGCAGGTGGCCGCGGGCGTCTTCCAGGGACAGGCGCACCGTGGGGGCGTGGCAGGCCAGGGCCGCCACCATGCGCCCCTTGGCGTCGGTGATGGGCACGGCCACGGCGATCATGCCATCGATGAATTCCTGGTCATCCACCCCGGCCTGTTCGGCCCGCAGGGCTTCCAGGGCCGCATCCAGGACGGCCGGATCGGTGATGGTGCGGCTGGTGTAGCCCTCGAACGGCAGGGTCGCCAGCAGGCGTTCGCGGCCGCGCCGGGGAAGCTGGCTCAGGTACAGCTTGCCGCTGGCCGTGCAGTG
>JAGREA010000071.1 GCA_020446745.1 Rhodobacterales bacterium
ACGAACCGCCCGGCGCCCCGCCTTGCGCCCCGCCGGCCGACGGCGCCTGGACGCGGGCCATCAGAAGGCGCCACCGGGGCGGGGGCGGCTCATGCCACCCCGGCCCGCAGGCAGTCGTGGATGTGCAGGATGCCCACCGGGCGGCCCTCGCTGACCACGAACAGGTTGGTGATGGACTTGGCGTTCATCACCTGAACGGCCTCGGTGGCGAAGGCGTCGGGGCCGATGGTCTTGGCGCCCCGGGTCATCACGTCGCCGGTGGGCTGGTCCAGCAGGCCGCCGCTCATGTGGCGGCGCAGGTCGCCGTCGGTGATCACGCCCTGCAGGTGGCCGTCGCCATCGACGATGCCGATGCAGCCGAAGCGCCGGTTGGTCATCACCAGCAGGGCTTCCGACATGGGCAGGTCCGGTCCGGCCAGGGGCAGTTCGTCGCCCGTGTGCATGATGTCGGCCACCTTCAGCAGGCGCCGGCCCAGCTTGCCGCCCGGGTGCAGGTCGCGGAAGTCGTCGGGCGAGAAGCCCTTGCGTTCCAGCAGCGCCACGGCCAGGGCGTCGCCCAGGGCCAGGGACACGGTGGTGGAGGTGGTGGGGGCCAGGCCCAGGGGGCAGGCCTCGTCGGTACCGGGCAGCACCAGGGCCGCGTCGGCGGCGGTGGCCAGGGTGCTTTCGGCGCGCCCGACGATGGCGATCACCGGATGGCCGAACCGCTTGGCGTAGGCCAGGATGTCGGCCAGTTCCGGGGTCTCGCCCGAATTGGACAGGGCCAGCACCACGTCGCCGGCGGCGATCATGCCCAGGTCGCCGTGGCTGGCCTCGCCAGGGTGGACGAAATAGGCGCTGGTGCCGGTGGAGGCCAGGGTGGCGGCCACCTTGCGGGCCACGTGGCCGCTCTTGCCCATGCCGGTGACGATGACCCGGCCCGACAGGCCGGCCAGCAGGTCGACGGCGTGGGCGAAGTCGGCGCCCAGGGCCTCGGCCGCGGCGACGATGCCCGCCGCTTCCAGGCGCATCACCCGGCGCCCCGAGGCCAGGGCCTGGGCGGCCGGGCCGGCCGTCAGGTCGACGGGGGCCTTGTCGGACGGGGACCCGCCCTTCTTGGGCAGGCCGTCGTCGGGTGGGGTCATGGGTCGTGTCATCCTTGCGTCGCGGCGCCGTCCGGGCCCCGAAAAGGCCCCCGGAAAGGCCAGCCGGCAACCCCGCCGGAATTCCCAAAGTATGCGGCCGGGGTTACGGAATCGTCAACAGAATCAAAAGACTGTGCCAGGCCTTCCGGTGGGGGCGCGGGGGGTCAGTGGCTCAGCACCGCCTCGTCGCTCCAGCCCAGCAGGTCCAGGTGCGCCCGATAGGGCAGGAAGGCGAAGCAGCCGGCGGCCAGCTCGGCCCGCCCCTCGCGCGCCAGCAGGGCGTCCAGCTTTTGGCGCAGTTGGTGCAGGTACAGCACGTCCGACGCCGCGTAGCGCAGCTGCTCGGGCTTCAGCTCGGGGGCGCCCCAGTCCGACGTCTGCTGCTGTTTGGAGATTTCCACCCCCAGCAGGTCGTGGCACAGGTCCTTCAGGCCGTGGCGGTCGGTGAAGGTGCGCACCAGCTTCGACGCCACCTTGGTGCAATAGACGGGGCGGCAGTCCACGCCCAGGAACCGGCGGATCATGGCCAGGTCGAAGCGGGCATACTGGAAGATCTTGGTCACCGCCGGGTCGGCCAGCAGGGCCCGCAGGTTGGGCGCCGCGTACTGGTCCTTTTCGAACTGCACCAGATGGGCGGTGCCGTCGCCGGCGGAAAGCTGCACCAGGCACAGGCGGTCGCGGACCGGCAGCAGGCCCATGGTTTCCGTGTCCACGGCCACGGATTCGCCAAAGGTCAGCCCGTCGGGCAGGTCGCCCCGGTGCAGGTGGATCTCGGGAACGGATGCGCTCAAGACATCATCCCTCTGTCAGGACCGCCCCGCCGGACCGGCTTGGGGCGGGAGGAATGGCGCCCGGGAAAAAACCAACGGGCGCGGTACGGAAACCCCGGCGTCCTCGCGGGAAAGACGCCATCTTTCGGCGCTGTGTGTACCAGCCGTTTGCCCCGCCCGTCAATGGCGTTGGCGGGCCCGGGAGCCCACGGGAACCCCCTGAACCGGCGCCAAACCGGCCTCAAACCGGGCCTCAACCGGGCATGAACCAAAGTGGCAAAGGCCCCGCCATCCCCGGGGGGTTGATTGTTCCGGCGGCGGCGGCGGCGCAGGTTGGCCCCACGGACCCGTCCGCCGCCCTTCCCTCTCCCCCCTCCCCCTTTTCCCTTCCGCGAGGCCCACCTCCATGACCGACCAGCCCAACGCCCCCGCCGGGGCCCAGACCGTGTGGGACCTGCCCCTGCGCCTGTTCCACTGGATCGCCGTTTCCGCCGTCGCCGTGTCCCTGGTGACCGGCTATCTGCTGGGCGACCACTGGCTGTTCCTGCACGTGGCCGCCGGCGGCGTGCTGGGCGGCCTGCTGGCCTTCCGCCTGGCCTGGGGCGTGATCGGCAGCCGCTACAGCCGCTTCGCCACCTTCCCCCTGCGCCCGTCCGGGGTGCGCCGGCAGATCGGCCACCTGATGCGGGGCCGGTCGGACTTGCACACCGGCCACAACCCCGTGGGCGCCTGGATGATCGTCGCCCTGCTGGCCGGCCTGGGCCTGCTGGTGGCCACCGGCCTGGTGGTGTGGGGCGGCCAGGAGCACCAGGGGCCCCTGTCGGCCGTCATCGGCTACAAGCTGGGCCACGGGGTGAAGGAGGTGCACGAGGTGCTGGCCGCCCTGCTGCTGACGGCCGTGGGCATCCACGTGGCCGGGGTGGTGGTGGAAACGGTGGTGTTCCGGCACCCGGTGGTGAAGGCCATGGTGCACGGCCGCAAGCCCGTACCCGGGTCCGGCGAGACCGCGCGCACCGTCGGCCTGACCCACACGGTGGTCGGGCTGGGCCTGATGGCCCTGGCCGTGGGCGCCTGGCTATACTGGTTCTACCTGCCCCGGCCGGCCGTCGCGCCGGTGCGGACCAGCCAGGCCTACACCCGGGACTGCGGGGACTGCCACTGGGCGTTCCATCCCAGCCTGCGCACGGCCGGCACCTGGCGGACCATGATGGCCGGCCTGGCCGACCATTACGGCGAGGACGCCAGCCTGGCCCCGGACCGGCGGGACCAGGTCACCGCCTATCTGGTGGCCCACGCGGCCGAAACCGCCGACACCGAGGCGTCGCACGAGATCGGCCGGCGCGAGACGGCCTCGGGGCGCATCACCGACACCCGGTACTGGCAGCGCCGCCACCGCCAGCTCTCGGACCAGGACTTCGCCCGGCCCGACGTGGGCTCGAAAATGGCCTGCAACGCCTGCCACCGGGACGCCGACACGGGCCGGTTCGACGACGACATGATCCAGCCGCCGAAGGGAGTCCCGGCATGAAAACACCGTTTCTGACGGGCCTGGTGCTGGCCGCCCTGGCCTTTCAGCCCGCCGCCCGGGCCGCGTCGCTGCTGGACGGCTACGCCGATGCGGCGCGGGCCGCCGACGCCGGCTTCGCCGGCTTCTCGGCCGGGCGCGGCCGGGCCCTGTTCGCCGCCACGCCCGGCACCGGCAAGCCCGATACGCCATCGTGCACCACCTGCCACACGGCCGATCCCCGGGCCGCCGGGCGGACCCGGGCCGGCAAGGCCATCGCCCCCATGGCCCTGTCGGTATCGCCCGACCGCTATGCGGATCCGGCCAAGGTGGAGAAATGGTTCCGCCGCAACTGCAACAGCGTTCTGGGCCGGGCCTGCACGGCCCGCGAAAAGGGCGACTTCATCCGCTTCATGGCCACCCAATAGGTCCCCAAGGGAGATTTCCATGCATCCCAACGCCTTCCGCCTCGCCGCCGCCCTGCTGGTGGCCGGCGCCGCGCCGGCCGCCGCCGACGACCGCTACAGCCCCGTTTCCGACCCCGTGACGGCCAAGGAATGCGGCGCCTGCCACATGGCCTTCCAGCCGCAGATGCTGCCCGGGCGGTCGTGGACCGCCCTGATGGGCGGCCTGGACCGCCACTTCGGCGAGGATGCCTCGCTGGACGACGCCACCCGCGACCACATCACCGCCTACCTGACGGACCACGCCGCCGACGCCGGCTGGTGGAGCGGCAAGTTCATGCGCGGGGTGGACGACAGCCGCACGCCCCTGCGCATCACCGACACGCCCTACTGGATCCGCGAACACATGGAAGAGGTGCCGGCCCGGGCCTGGACCGACCCCCGGGTGGGGTCGAAAGCGAATTGCCTTGCCTGCCACCCCCGTGCCAATAGGGGGGACTACGACGACGACTGAATACCGGCAAGGCGGAGACGGAACGGTGACGTCCAGCAGGAAGAAGTTCGAGGTCCGGTCGCTGATCTTCTCGTTCGTGGTGATCGCCATCTGCGAGGCGTTCTTCCTGATCGACGTGTCGGCCGACATCTTCCGCATCGACATCAACACGTCGTGGATCGAGCACGACAAGATCGAGCTGTTCTCGACCGTGACCCTGGCCCTGTCGCTGGTGGTGATCGGCCTGCAGATCGTGCGCCTGCTGAAGGCGCACCGCCAGGCCCGGGACGTGGTCGAGGTGGCGTCCGGCGAGCTGCTGGCGGTGATCATGCGCCATTTCGAGGACTGGAAGCTGTCGGCGTCGGAGCGCGAGGTGGCCCTGCTGCTGATCAAGGGCCTGTCGACCCAGGAGATCGCCGACCTGCGCCAGACCAAGATCGGCACGGTGAAAAGCCAGAGCAGCGCCATCTACCAGAAGGCCGGCGTGCGCGGCCGCAACGAGCTGGTGGCCTATTTCGTCGAGGACCTGCTGGCCGGCCAAAGCATCACCCCGCCGGCCTGAACCTACAGGGGCATCGGAACGCATGGCGATGGTGCGGGGGAAATGGTGCCCAGGAGAAGACTCGAACTTCCACGACCTTGCGGCCACAGGTACCTGAAACCTGCGCGTCTACCAATTCCGCCACCTGGGCACAGGTGGTTTCGCGCCCCCCTTGGGGAGCGGAGGCCGGTAATTATCGCGCCACGATGGGGATGTCAACCCCGTGACACGCGGACCCGCGCCCGGGCCCGGAAAACCGCCCGCCACCGCCCGGCCGCCGGCTTTCGGTTGACCTTGCCGCCGGGGGGTTTATAAGGCTGATTGCGGGGGCGAGGGGCGCCGCGCGCCGGCACCCGCCTGTAATCTTGGGACGGAGGGCTCGGGCCATGGAACGTCGGATCATCACCGTTTTCGGGGGTTCCGGATTCGTCGGGCGGCATCTGGTCAAGCGCCTGGCCGACACCGGCGCCATCATTCGCGTGGCGGTGCGCGACATCGAGGCCGCCCAGTTCCTGAAACCCCTGGGTGAGATCGGCCAGATCATCCCCCTGCCCGTGGACGTGAAGCGCCCCGACCTGGTGGCCCACGCCGTGGCCGACGCCGACGCGGTGGTCAACCTGGTGGGCATCCTGTCGCCCTGGGGCCGCAACACCTTCGACGCCGTGCACGCCCAGGGCGCCGAGACCGTGGCCAAGGCCGCCGCCGCCGCCGGGGTGCGCACCCTGGTCCACATGTCGGCCCTGGGCGCCGACCCGAATTCCGAATCCCAGTACGCCCGCACCAAGGCCGACGGCGAGGCGCGGGTGCGCGCCGCCTTCCCCGACGCCATGATCGTGCGCCCCAGCGTGATTTTCGGGCCCGAGGACGGGTTCTTCAACCTGTTCGCCGGCCTGGCCCGGTTCTCGCCGGTGCTGCCCCTGGTGGGCGGCAGGCTGTTTCCCGCGGTGTCGTTCCAGGGCGGCAAGCTGGACATCGACTTCTATGGCGACGGCGGCACCCAATTCCAGCCCGTGTACGTGGGCGACGTGGCCGAGGCCATGGTGCGCGGGATCACCGACCCCACCACCAAGGGCCGCACCTTCGAACTGGGCGGCCCGGGCGTCTACAGCTTCAAGGCGCTGCTGGACATGATGCTGGCCGAGATCGGCCGCAAGCGGCTGATCATGCCCCTGCCCTTCGCCCTGGCGTCCATCGAGGCCTGGTTCCTGGAAAAGCTGCCCATGCCGCTGCTGACCCGCGACCAGGTGACCCTGCTGAAGACCGACAACGTGGTCAAGGAGGGCGCCAACACCCTGGCCGACCTGGGCATCACGCCCACGTCCGTGAAGCTGATCCTGCCCACCTACCTGCGTCGCTACCGCCCCACCAAGCGCCAGGGGCTGCGGACGGCCTAGGGGTCCTGCCGACGTCGGTCCAAGGGCCCACGTCTTTTTCGATTGAAGAAGAGTCTTTTCTGAATCCTCACCCTCCCTGGAGGGTGAGGGGAAAAAGGCTAGCCCTTCCGCCCGCCCATGGGCGGGGCGGTCATGCGGTGGGGGCCGCCGCCGTCGCGGTGCCACGACAGGGCGTGGCGCACGCTGGGGAAGGCCAGGTGGTCCCACGGGATCTCGTCCCAGGTCATCAGGGCCGTTTCCAGGCTTTCCTCGCCGGGCGCGTGCTCGGGTCCGGTCATGCGGGCCGTGTAGATCATGTACACCTGGCTGATGTGCGGGATCTCGTAGATGCCCAGCAGCTCGCCCATCTCCACCCGGGCGCGGGCTTCCTCCCACACCTCGCGGGCGGCGCCGTCGGCCGTGGTCTCGGCCATCTCCATGAACCCGGCCGGCATGGTCCAATAGCCTTCCCGCGGCGGGATGGCGCGGCGGCACATCAGGTAGCGGTCCTGCCAGGTGCACACCGCGCCGACGATGATCTTCGGGTTGTCGTACTGGATGTAGCCGCAGTCGGGGCACACCAGCCGCTGGCGGCTGTCCCCTTCCGGTATCTGATGCACGGACGGCCCGCGCGGCGCGTCGGCGGTG
>JAGREA010000072.1 GCA_020446745.1 Rhodobacterales bacterium
CGACGTCACCTACGGCACCAACAACGAGCTGGGCTTCGACTACCTGCGCGACAACATGAAGTTCTCGCTGCAGGAAATGGTGCAGCGGCCCTTCAACTTCGCCATCGTCGACGAGGTGGACTCCATCCTGATCGACGAGGCCCGCACGCCGCTGATCATTTCCGGCCCCACCGAGGATTCGTCGGACCTGTACACGGCCGTCAACCAGCTGATCCCGTCGCTGGTGCCCGAGGACTACGAGAAGGACGAGAAGGCCCGCGCCGTGACCTTCACCGAGGCCGGCATGGAGAAGCTGGAACAGCTTCTGAAATCCGCCGGCCTGATGGAAACGGGCAACCTGTACGACGTGCAGAACGTGTCGCTGGTGCACCACGCCAACCAGGCGCTGCGGGCCCACATGCTGTTCCAGCGCGACACCGACTACATCGTCAAGGACGACAAGGTCGTCATCATCGACGAATTCACGGGCCGCATGATGGAAGGCCGGCGCTATTCCGAGGGCCTGCACCAGGCCCTGGAAGCCAAGGAAGGGGTGCAGATCCAGCAGGAGAACCAGACCCTGGCCTCGATCACCTTCCAGAACTATTTCCGCATGTACCCCAAGCTGGCCGGCATGACCGGCACGGCCATGACCGAGGCCGGCGAGTTTTCCGAGATCTACGGCCTGGAGGTGGTGGAGATCCCCACCAACGTGCCCTGCGTGCGCAAGGACGAGGACGACGAGGTGTACCGCACCGTCGACGAGAAGTACCAGGCCATCCTGGAGCTGATCGCCGACTGCCAGCAGCGCCAGCAGCCGGTGCTGGTGGGCACGGTGTCCATCGAGCGGTCCGAGCACCTGTCGACGCTGATGAAGAAGGCCAAGATCCGCCACAGCGTGCTGAACGCCCGCTACCACGAGCAGGAAGCGGTGATCATCTCGCAGGCCGGCGCGCCGGGCGCGGTGACCATCGCCACCAACATGGCCGGCCGCGGCACCGACATCCAGCTGGGCGGCAACCTGGACATGCGGGTGAAGGCCGAACTGGGCGACGACCCGGATCCGGCCGCCGTGCAGAAGATCAAGGACGAGATCGCCGCCAACCGCCAGGTCGTCATGGCCGCCGGGGGGCTCTACATCGTCGGCACCGAGCGCCACGAAAGCCGCCGCATCGACAACCAGCTGCGCGGCCGGTCGGGCCGCCAGGGGGACCCGGGCGGGTCCAAGTTCTACCTGTCGCTGGAAGACGACCTGATGCGCATCTTCGGGTCGGAACGCATCGACGGCATGCTGGGCAAGCTGGGGCTGGAGCAGGGCGAGGCGATCATCCACCCCTGGGTCAACAAGGCCCTGGAAAAGGCCCAGCAGAAGGTGGAGGCGCGGAACTTCGAGATCCGCAAGAACCTGCTGAAGTTCGACGACGTGATGAACGACCAGCGCAAGGTGGTGTACGACCAGCGCAAGGAGCTGATGTCGGCCGAGGACGTGGTGGAAGAGGTCACGGCCATGCGCCACGACGTGGTCGAGACCGCCGTGGAACGCTGCATCCCCGAAAAGGCCTATGCCGAGCAGTGGGACGTGGCCGGCCTGCACGAGGAAGTCCTGCGCATCTTCGGCCTGAACCTGCCCATTGCCGACTGGGCCAAGGAAGAGGGCATCGCCGAACCCGAGATCCGCGAGCGCATCGGCGACGCCGTGGACCGCAAGATGGCGGAAAAGGCCGCCAACTACGGCCCCGACGTGATGCGCCAGGTGGAAAAGAGCCTGCTGCTGCAGATCCTGGACCAGATCTGGAAGGAACACCTGCTGACCCTGGACCACCTGCGCCAGGGCATCGGCCTGCGCGCCTATGGCCAGCGCGACCCCCTGAACGAGTACAAGCGCGAAGCCTTCGACCTGTTCGAGGAGATGCTGGGCAGCCTGCGCGAGCGGGTGACGCTGATCCTGGCCCACGTGGAACTGCAGATGACGCCGCCGGTGGAAAGCATGTACCCCACGGCGCCCTCGGGCCTGGTGGAAACCCGCGACGACCCGGCCTTCGCCGACGACCCCCAGCCGGTGGACGCCGACGACGCGGACGCCCACACCCCGGCCCGGTCGCGCCAGGCGGCGGCGGCGGTGAACCCCAACGACCCCTCCACCTGGGGCCGGGTGTCGCGCAACGCGCCGTGCCCCTGCGGCTCGGGCCGCAAGTACAAGCACTGCCACGGCAAGATGGGCTGAGGCGGCCGAGGAGTCTTTTCTGGCCCCTCACCCCGACCCTCTCCCTCAGGGAGAGGGAGTGCGCGCCGTCATCCCCCTCGCCCTCCTGGGAGAGGGAGGGGCCCAAGCCGCCAGGCTTGGGAAGGTGAGGCTTCCTTGAAGACTCCCCGCGCCGACCGGCGCGGGCCCGCCCCTACCCCTCGTTCGCCACGAACCCCAGGGACTGCCGCACCGCGCGCAGCAGGTGCTTGCGCTTGAATGGCTCGTGCAGGAAGCGGTTGTGGGCGGCCAGCAGGTCGGGCGCCCAGGGGGCGTCGGGCCGGTCGGTGAACAGGGCGTCCACCGCCAGGCCCACCTTCACCAGGTGGGCCGAGACGATGTATTCCGGCTGCCCGTGGTCGAACAGGCCGGCCAGCACGCCGTCCAGGAAGGCCCGGGGCTCGGCCACGGCCCAGCCCGCCGTGTCCTGGGTCCAGTCGCAGTACTTGGCCGTGCGGCCCAGGAAGCAGGCCATCTGCAGCAGCACCCGGGACCACGGGTCCGGCCGGCCGGCACCCAGGCGCCGGGCCGCGTCGGCGAAGGTCAGCATGTGGGTGAAGCCCAGCCAGCCCACGTTGGCCGAAACGGGCCCGTCGGTGCGGTCCTGCACCGCCAGGTCGTAGTGCAGCAGGGCCCGGGCCGAGGCCCCCAGCAGGGCATCGAACAGGTCCGGGTGGCGGGCCGAGGCCAGGGCCCGGGCGAGCGCCCGCTCCACCCCCAGGCCCCGGAAATCCGCCGCCGTCACCGGGTCGGCGCCGCCCTCCCCCGCTTCCCAGGCGGCCAGCGTGGGGGCATAGGCCTTGAACTCGGGGATCAGGTCCTCGCGGCTGGCGCTGACCAGGCCGCGCACCAGGGCCAGGGTGACGGGTTCCGCCACGTCCGGGCCCAGGGCGGCCACCAGCTCGCCGGCCTTGCAGGTGTAGATCAGGGCGTGGCCGTAGTCCTGGTAGTGGGCCAGGGCGGCCCGGGTCAGGGCCGGTTCCAGGTCGGCATAGGCCAGCCCCGCGCCCAGGGCGCCGCGCACCAGGGCCACGGCGCGGCCCTCGTTCTCGGCCTCGACGGCGGCGGCGAAGGCCGCTTCGTCCCATGGCAGGCGGGCCTCGATGAAGGGATAGGCGGGTTCGCGCAGGCTGTCCCAGCACAGGTAGCCGATGGTCTCCACATAGGGGATCAGGCGGGTGGCGGCGTCGGTGGCGTAGCGGTCGCCCAGGGCCAGCCAGTCGGGCGCCGCGCCCAGGGCGTGGGTCATGCCGTATTCGAACCGGTCGTGGGTCCAGGCGATGGCGGCGGCCAGGGCGTCGCGGGGCGACCCGCCGGCCTTTTCCAGGCGCGCCGTTTCCCGCACCATGCGGCCGAAGTCGTGGTCGCGGAACGACTCCTTCAGGCCGGCCAGGGCGGCGGCGCGGATTTCCTCCGGGTCCGGGTCCGTCAGGTCGATCCACACGGCGCCGTCGCGCACGGCGGTGGGATAGACGCGCACGGCATCGCCCCCCACCTCGGCGGCGCCGGTGCGCAGGTCGAATTTCCAGTTGTGCCAGTTGCAGGTCAGGCGACCGTCGGCCGACAGGCAACCCTCGGCCAGGGGATAGCCCTCATGCGGGCAGCGGTTGTTGCAGGCCAGGGCGCCGCCGTTGCCGTCGTGGAACAGGGCCACCTGCTTGCCGCCGTGCTTGATCACCCGGCGACCGGCCGCCACCAGGTCCTCCAGGGGCCCGGCGTTGTACCAGGTGTCCATGGGCGCCTCCCGTTTCGTTGCCCCTCACGTGGGGCCCGCGGGGCGCCGATGCAAGGCCGGGGAGACGGGTCGGCGGGCGCTGCACAGGTGGCGACAATGCTTCGAGACGCGCCGTTGGCGCTCCTCAGCATGAGGCCTAACATATTGAAAAACCTCACCCTGAGGAGCCCGCGCCAGCGGGCGTCTCGAAGGGTTGGCGCCGCCTGGGCCGGCTAGAGCCTTTTCCGACCATACGAGGTCACTCTGATGGCGCGCAACGCGGTCTTCCGTCAGGCGCCGTTCGCCGCGCGTAGCGGCGCTACGCGCAAGATCGGCAACGCAACGGAGGCCCGTTGCGCGCCACCCCTTCGGGGCAGCGACCCTTGGCCCGGGGCCGCGTCGCACGACTTGCCCGTAGTGCCGCTACGCGCTGCGCCGCGCTCCTAACCCCGGGCCAAGGGTCGATGTCAGAGTGACCCCGTATGGTCGGAAAAGGCTCTAGTCCAGGACCAGCGACACCATGCCATCGGCCAGCTTGGGCTCGAACCAGGTGGATTTGGGCGGCATCACCTGGCCGGCGTCGGCCACCGCCATCAGGTCGTCCAGCGAGGTGGGGAACAGGGCGAAGGCGGCCGCCCAGTCGCCGGAATCCACGCGGCGCTCCAATTCCGCCATGCCGCGGATGCCGCCCACGAAGTCGATGCGCGGGTCGCGGCGCGGGTCGGTGATCTTCAGGATCGGGCCCACCAGGCGGTCGGCCAGCAGGCTCACGTCCAGGCGCTGCACCGGGTCGGCCGGGGCCGGGTCGCGCAGCGCCAGGCGGTACCACTTGCCGGCCAGGTACATGCCGAAGGTGTGGGCTTCGGTGGGCTTGGCCGGGCCGTCGCTGGGGGTGATGGTGAAGGCCTGGCTCACGGCTTCCAGGAAGCCGGTGGCGTTCAGGCCGTTCAGGTCGCGGACCACCCGGTTGTAGTCCAGGATGTTGACTTCGTCGTCGGGGAAGCTGACCACCAGGAAGGTCTGGGCGGCGGCGCTGCCGGGCCGCGCCTTGGCGACGCGGGAGGCGGCGGCCGAGCGGTGGTGGCCGTCGGCGATATAGGTGGCCGGCATGGCCTGGAAGGCAACGGTCAGGGCGCGGATGTCGTCGGCCCCGGCGATACGCCACAGGATGTGCCGCACCCCGTCGTCGGCCACCTCGTCGGTGTCCGGCGCGCCGGCGGTGGCGCGGGCCAGCACGGCGGCCACGGCGGCGTCGTGGCGGTGGGTCAGGAACACGGGGCCGGTCTGGGCGTTCACGGCCTCGATCTGCGCCACCCGGTCGTCTTCCTTGTCCGGCCGGGTGAATTCGTGGCGGCGGATGCGGTTGGCGTCGTAGTCGGCGATGGAGCCGGCGGCCACCACGCCCGTCTGCACGTGATCGCCCATGACCAGGCGATAGGCGTAATAGCCGGGCGCGTCGTCGCGCACCAGCACCCCGGCCTCGACCATGGCGCGGATGTTCTCGCCGGCCTTGGCGTAGACCTCCGGCGCGTGGACGTCCACGTCCTCGGGCAGGTCGATCTCGGCCTTGGAAACGTGCAGGAAGCTCCACGGCTTGCCCTGGGCGCGCTGGCGGGCCTCGGCGCTGGACAGCACGTCATAGGGCGGGGCCAGTACCTCGGCCGCGCGGCCGGGGGCGGGGCGCAGGGCGGCGAAAGGCTGCAGCATGGGCAGGGATTCGGACACGACCAGAGTTCCTTAAACGAAAACGGGGCGGGACGAGGGCTATAGCCCACGTCCCGCCCCGGATCAAGCAAACGCCCGTTTCACGGGGTCATTCGGCGGCCACGTCCGGCAGGTGGGACATGGCCTCGTTCAGGGCCACGTCGTCGTGGGCATGGTCTTCCAGCTTGCCGGCCAGGAAGTCCGTGTAGGCCTGCATGTCGAAATGCCCGTGGCCCGACAGGCCGAACAGGATGGCCTTGGACGTGCCTTCCGCCTTGCACTTCAGGGCCTCGTCCACCGCCTGCTTGATGGCATGGGTGGATTCCGGCGCCGGGATGATGCCTTCCGAGCGGGCGAAGGTCAGCCCGGCCTCGAAGCAGCCCACCTGGTGCTGGGCCGTGGCCTCGATCAGGCCGGCATCCAGGATGTGGCTGACCAGGGGCGACATGCCGTGGTAGCGCAGGCCGCCGGCGTGGATGCCCTCGGGCACGAAGGTGGAGCCCAGGGTGTGCATCTTCACCAGGGGCGTCAGGTGGGCCGTGTCGCCGAAGTCGTAGGCGAAGGTGCCGCGGGTCATGGTCGGGCAGGCGGCGGGCTCCACGGCGACGATGCGGGTCTTCTCGCCCTTGGTGATGTTGCGGCCGATGAACGGGAAGGCCAGGCCGGCGAAGTTGCTGCCGCCGCCGGCACAGCCGATCACCACGTCGGGGAAGTCGTCGGCCATTTCCATCTGCAGCAGGGCTTCCTGGCCGATCACCGTCTGGTGCAGCAGCACGTGGTTCAGCACGCTGCCCAGGGCGTACTTGGTGTCGTCGCGCTGGGCCGCCATCTCCACGGCTTCCGAAATGGCGATGCCCAGGCTGCCGTTGGAATCGGGATGGTCGGCCAACACGGCGCGGCCGGCGTTGGTTTCCACCGACGGGCTGGCCACGCAGCGGGCGCCATAGGCTTCCATCAGCGCCCGGCGATAGGGCTTCTGGTTGAAGCTGATCTTGACCATGTAGACGTCGACCTCAAGCCCGAACAGGCGTCCGGCGAAGGCCAGCGACGAGCCCCACTGTCCGGCCCCCGTTTCGGTGGTCAGGCGCTTGGTGCCTTCCTCCCTGTTGTAGAAGGCCTGGGCCACGGCGGTGTTGGGCTTGTGGCTGCCCGACGGGCTGACGCCTTCGTACTTGTAGTAGATGCGGGCCGGGGTATCGAGGGCCTGCTCCAGGCGCCGGGCGCGGTACAGCAGCGCCGGGCGCCACAGGCGCAGCACGTCGCGCACGGGTTCGGGAATCTCGATCTCGCGCTCGGTGCTCACCTCCTGGCCGATCAGGGCCATGGGGAACAGGGGCGCCAGGTCGTCGGGGCCGATGGGCTGGCCGGTACCGGGATGCAGCACCGGGGCCAGCGGCGTCGGCAGGTCGGCGGCGATGTTGTACCAGACCTTGGGAATCTTGTTTTCCGGCAGCAGGTACTTGGTTTCGTCGGTCATGGTCTTGCCCCCATTCTTGCTTGTTCGGACCCCCGCCGGGCGGGGGGATCGCCCTCTTTGGCTGGCGCCACGATAACGCCACGGCCGCTTGGGAATCCACAGCAAAACACCCCCGCCACCGGCCGGGTGGCGGGGGTGCGCCGTTGGGGGGATGGAACCCCGGCGGGGGGCCGGTCAGCCCTTGTCGATCTTCACGGCCACGAAGCGCAGGCCGCTCTGCCCTTCCAGCAGCAGCAGCACCGAACGCCGGCCGGCCTTGCGGGCCTTGCCCACCTTGTCGACCACGTCGGCGGGGCTGGCGACCTCTTCCTGGCCCACCTCGACGATCACGTCGCCGGGGCGGATGCCCTTTTCGGCCGAGGGGCCGTCGCCGGCCACGCCGGTGACCACCACGCCCCGGGCGTCGTCGGCCAGCTCATAGCGCTCGCGGGTGGTGGACGTGACGGCGGTGACGGTCAGGCCCAGGTCGTCGATGGTGCGCTCCACGTCGGCGCTGCCGGAATCGCCGCCGTTCATGGCGGCCATCTTCTGCTCGCCCTCTTCCAGCTCGCCCAGGGCAACGGTCAGGGTTTCCTTCTTGCCGTTGCGCCAGATCTCCACCTTCACCTTCTCGCCCACGGGCATGTCGGCGACCATGCGCGGCAGCTTGCGCATGGCGGTGACGGAGCGGCCGCCGAAGGTGAGGATCACGTCGCCGGGCTTGATCTGGGCCTTGGCCGCCGGGCCGTCCTCCACCACGTTGGCCACCAGGGCGCCTTCGGCCTTGTCCAGGCCCAGGGTCTCGGCGATCTCCTCGGTGACCGACTGGATGTGCACGCCCAGCCAGCCGCGCTTGACCTCGCCGAACTTGATCAGCTGGTTGATCACCGGTTCGACGGTGGACGACGGGATGGCGAAGCCGATGCCCACGCTGCCGCCCGACGGCGAGTAGATGGCCGTGTTCACGCCGATCACCTCGCCCTTCAGGTTGAACATGGGACCGCCCGAGTTGCCCCGGTTGATGGAGGCGTCGGTCTGGATGTAGTCGTCATAGGGGCCCGAATTGATGTCGCGGCCGCGGGCCGAGATGATGCCCGCCGTGACCGTGCCGCCCAGGCCGAAGGGGTTGCCGATGGCCACCACCCAGTCGCCCACGCGGGACTTGGTGGAATCGCCGAACGACACGGCCTTCAGGGGATGTTCGGTCTTCACCCGCAGCACCGCCAGGTCGGTCTTGGTGTCGCGGCCCACCAGCTCGGCTTCCAGGCGGGTGTCGTCGTGCAGGATCACGGTGATCTCGTCGGACCCGTCGATGACGTGGTTGTTGGTCACCACCAGGCCCTCGGACCCGATGATGAAGCCCGAGCCCAGCGAGGTGGCGCGGCGCTGCTGCTGCGGCTGCTGCTGCTGGTTGCGGTCGAAGAACTCCTTGAAGAACTCCTCGAACGGCGAACCGGGGGGCAGCTGCGGCATCTGCGGCTGGTTGCGGCCGGTGACCACCTGGGTGGTGGAAATGTTGACCACGGAAGGCAGCAGCTGTTCGGCCAGGTCGGCGAAGCTGTCGGGCGCCGAGCGCGCCTGGGCCTGGGCCCCGGCCAGCAGCACCGCCAGGGCCATCACCATCGCCGCCACGGCCGACGGCGCGGAACGCGCGGCGGGCACGGCGGGACGGGAAAGGCGGGAACGAATGATCTTCACGTCGGGAACTCCTGAAAACGGAATTGCGTCATGGTCTGACTGCCGGGGCCGGATCGAGCGTCGGCCGGAACGGCGTTGCTAGGGTATGTGGGCGCCAAATATGGTTGAACTGTGGCGATTCGGTCTCCCTCACGCCATCGTGAAACAGATAACCGCCGCAAACGCCGGATCAACCCCGCACCAGCCACACGAACACCACGCCCAGGGCCGCGGCCACCAGCCCGGCCGCGCGCAACTGTTGGGACGGCAGGGACAGGACCTGGGCCATCATCCGCTTCATGGCGTCGGGAAACAAGGCATAGGCCACGCCTTCGATGGCCAGGGCCAACCCCAGGGCGGCCAGGAAGTCCGTCATGGAACGGACCTCCGGGCCGTCGGTTGGGGCCTTCCGCTCACTTCCTGGTGTCGGCCGAGCCGAAGAAGCGGAAGAACTCGGAATTCGGCGTCAGCACCATGGTCGTGCCGTCGCCCAGGGCTTCGCCATAGGCTTCCATCGAGCGGTAGAACTCGAAGAAGTCCGGGTCGCGGCCGAAGGCCTCGCCCAGGATGCGGTTGCGCTCGCCCTCGCCCTCGCCGCGCAGGATCTGCGACTGCCGCTGGGCCTCGGCGATGATCACCGTGCGCTCCTTGTCGGCCTCGGCCTCGATGCGCAGCTTCTGGCGCTCGCCGATGGACCGCAGCTCGGCCGCGTGGGCGATTCGGTCGGACTTCATGCGGTTGTACACCGCCTGGGCCGTGGTGTCGGGCAGGTCGGTGCGGCCGATGCGCACGTCCACCACCTCGATGCCGAACTCGCTGGCCCGGGCCTTCATCTGCTCGGTGATCAGGTTCATCACCTCGGCCCGCTTCTCGGTCAGCATGTCGCCCAGCAGGATGCGGCCGATCTCGGCCCGCACGGCGGCGTTGAGGCGGTTGCCGAAGACCTGGCGGAAGTTGGCGTCCGTCTGGGCGCGCTTGCGGAATTCCAGGGCATCGACGATGCGGTAGCGGGCGAAGGCATCCACGTTCACGCGCTTCTGGTCGGCCAGGATCACCTCCTGCACCGGCGGGTCCAGGTCCAGGATGCGGGCGTCGTAGTATTCCACGTTCTGGATCAGCGGCAGCTTGAAGGCCAGGCCCGGTTCCTTGACCGCCTTCACGGGGCGGCCGAACTGCAGCACCAGGGCCTGCTGGGTCTGGTGCACGGTGAACAGCGACCCGAACAGCACCACGCCCACGATCAGGACCAGGATGCCCAGAATGGCCAGTTTGGCTTTGCTCATGACATCAGCCTCCCGACCGTTTTTTCAGTTCGGGCAGCGGCAGGTAGGGCACCACGCCGGCGCCGCCGCCGGTCTTGTCGTCGATGATCACCTTGTCGGCCTTGCCCAGCACCTCCTGCATGCGTTCCAGGTACAGGCGCTTGGTGGTCACGTCCTTGGCCGCCTTGTAGGTGTCGTAGACCGACAGGAAGCGCTTGGCCTCACCCTCGGCCTCCTTGACCACCCGCTCCTTGTAGGCGGTGGCGTCCTGGATCATCTTCTCGGCCTCGCCCGAGGCCCGGGGGACGATGTTGTTGCGATAGGCGTTGGCCTCGTTGATGGACCGTTCCTGGTCCTGCTTGGCCCGCTGCACGTCGTTGAAGGCGTCGATCACCTGGGCCGGCGGATCCACCTTCTGCAGCTGCACGCCGGCGATGGACACGCCGGCGCCGTAGTCGTCCAGGATCTGCTGCAGCAGCTGCAGGGCGCGGTCCTGCACCTGCTGGCGCTTGACCGTCAGGGCCTCTTCCAGGGGCGTCTGGCCGATCACCTCGCGCATGGCGCTTTCCGCCGCCGCCTTGATGGTGGTTTCCGGATCGCGGATGTGGAACAGGTAGTCGGCCGCCGACTTGATGCGCCACTGGACCACGAAATCGATGTCGATGATGTTCTGGTCCGAGGTCAGCATCAGGCTTTCCGCGGGCACGTCGCGGGTGCCCGCGCGGGCCCCGCCGTCGCCGGTGCCGCGGAAACCGATGGTCAGGGTGTTGGTGCGCTCCACGTTGGGGGTCACCACCTCGCCGATGGGCGCCGGGAACCACCAGTGCAGCCCGGGGGGCGTCTGCTTGGCATAGGCGCCGAACATCAGCTCCACGCCTTCCGAGCCCGGATCGACCCGGTAGAAGCCGGTGATGCCCCACACGCCGAGCGCGATCAGCACGATCAGCGCGATGCCCTTGCCCGATCCCGCGCCGCCCGGAAGGACACGCTTGATCTTGTCCTGGCCTTTCCGGATGATCTCGTCAATATCCGGCGGCTGGGGGGATTGCGGCCCCCGGCCCCACGGTCCTTGGTTGCCACCCCCGCCCCAGGGGCCGCCACCTTGTGGATTCCATGCCATGAAATCGGTTCCCTTCGCTGCGTTGCGCGACCGAACCCTTGTATTTTGGGTCTCTAATGTTACTTAACTCGATGGGATCGAGTTTGCCTTATAGGACAGCCCGGCTAACCGCGCAACGGACATGAACCGGCGCCCCATGGCCGGGATATCTGCACACTTTTTGGAGAATTCAAGCAATGAGTCACGTGACCGAGGAGATGGTGTTGGAGGCCCTCCGGGCCGTAAGGGACCCGGACAAGGGGGCGGACATCGTCGCCCTTGGCATGGTTCAGGGCCTGCAGATCCAGGACGGGCACGTCGCCTTCGCCGTGGTGGTGGACCCGCAACGGGGCGCCGCCATGGAGCCGGTTCGCAAGGCCGCCGAGCAGGCCGTGTTCGCCATGGATGGGGTGCTGTCGGCCACCGTGGTGCTGACGGCGGAAAAGGAAGGCGCCCAGCAGGCGCCCCAGGGCCACGGCCATGATCATGGCCATGACCACGGCCACGGGCATGGCGCCCAGGCCGGCGGCCCCATGCTGCCCGACGTGCGGGCCATCGTCGCCGTGGCCTCGGGCAAGGGCGGCGTGGGCAAGTCCACCACGGCGGTCAACCTGGCCCTGGCCCTGGCCTCGCTGGGCCACAAGGTGGGCCTGCTGGACGCCGACATCTACGGCCCCTCCATGCCCCGCATGCTGGGCATCAACGGCGAGCCCACATCGTCGGACGGCAAGACCCTGGACCCCATGGAAGGCCACGGCATCAAGTGCATGTCCATGGGCTTCCTGGTGGAAGAGGAAACCCCGGTCATCTGGCGCGGCCCCATGGTGCAGACGGCCCTGACCCAGATGATGCGCGACGTGAAGTGGGGCCATCTTGACGTGCTGGTGGTGGACATGCCCCCCGGTACCGGCGACGCCCAGCTGACCATGGCCCAGCAGGTGCCGTTGACCGGCGCCGTCATCGTCTCGACGCCCCAGGACATCGCCCTGGCCGACGCCCGCAAGGGCCTGAACATGTTCCGCAAGGTGGACGTGCCGGTGTTCGGCATGGTCGAGAACATGAGCTACTTCCTGTGCCCCAGCTGCGGCAGCCGGTCGGAAATCTTCGGCCACGGCGGCGCCAAGGCCGAGGCCGCCCTGCTGAGCATGGACTTCCTGGGCGAGATCCCGCTGCACATGGACATCCGCACCACGTCGGACGGCGGCAACCCCATCGTGGTGTCCGAGCCCGAGAGCGAGCACGCCAAGGCCTACAAGGCCATCGCCGCCAAGGTGTGGGACAAGATCTGCGCGGTGCTGGAATCCAAGGCCACCTCGGCGCCCCGCATCATGGTCCAGTAGGGCCCGATCCAGTCCGGAAAAGGGCGCGGCGCCCGGGTGCCGCGCCCTTTTTCGTGCGTGATGCCGATTACAGGGCGGCCGGGTCCGCCACCCAGCCCTCTTCCGCCGGGTCCACGGCGGCGGGCCAGCGGTCCCGGTGGCGCCAGGCCCAGGCCCCCTGCAGGGCGCACAGGGCGGCGTCCAGGTGGTCGCCGCCGCGGTCGTCCACCATGGCCTCGGCCAGGTCCGGCGGCACGGTCATGGCGATGCCGTAGGCGGCCCGCGCCGCGTCACCGGACAG
>JAGREA010000073.1 GCA_020446745.1 Rhodobacterales bacterium
GTACTGGCCCTGGGACGCCACGGCGATGCCGATGGACCACAGGTTGATGTCGTGGCAGGTGGTCTCGATGGCCGTGCGCTGGCCTTCGGTCAGGGCGTCCCACTTGTCCTTGTTCATGTAGAACTCGATGAAGCCCGACGGCTGGTGCCAGCCGGGGAAGTAGTAGTTCTTGGCCACCTTGTCGAAGCCCAGCAGGCGGTCAACCATGGGGAACGACAGCTCGGTGGCGTCCAGGCGCCCGGTCTCCAGCGAGGTGGAGATCTCGCCCACCGGCAGGGACATGGCGTTGGCCCCCAGCTTGGCCAGGATGGCCCCGCCCAGGCCGCCGATGCGGATGTTCAGGCCCTTCAGGTCGTCGGGCGTGTTGATCTCCTTGGTGTACCAGCCGCCGGCTTCGGAAATGATCACGCCGCAGGCCATGGGCACCACGTTGAAGGGGGCGTAGATCTCGCGCCACAGCTCCAGCCCGCCGCCGTGGTTCAGCCACGACACGTACTTGATGGCATCGGGCCCGAAGGGGATGGAGCCGAACAGGGCCGCCGCCGGGGCCTTGCCGCTGGCGTAGGCGGCATAGGACCAGCCGGCGTCGATGGCCCCGGCGCCCACGTTGTCCAGAATCTCGAATGGCGGCGACAGCTCGCCGGCGCCCAGGTGCTTGAAGGTGAGGGCACCGCCGGTCAGCACCTTCACCTTTTCGACGAACCGCTCGGCCGACGGCCCGATGATGGGCAGGCCCTTGCCGAAGGCGCTTTGCAGGTTGAAGGTTTCGGCCCGCGCGGCGCCGGTGGCACCGGTGGTGGCCAGGGCGGTCAGGGCGGCCAGGGCGGCCGCGGCGATCAGGCGTTTCATGGTGTTTCCTCCCATTTTGATTTGGCCCCTACAGCAGGCCGATGATGAGTTGGGGAAAGGCGGCGAACAGCCCCAGGGCCAGCAGTTGCAGGCCGATGAAGGGCAGCACGCCGCGATAGATTTCCGGGGTGTGCAGGCGGTGGCCGGCCACGCCGCGCAGGTAGAACAGGGAAAAGCCGAACGGCGGGGTGAGGAACGAGGTCTGCAAATTCACCGCCACCAGCACGCCGAACCACACCAGGGCGACGGGGCCCGTCAGGCCGTTGCCGAAATCCAGCCCGGCGATGACGGGGCCGAAGATGGGCATCAGGATCAGGGTGATTTCCAGCCAGTCCAGGAAGAAGCCCAGCACGAAGATCACCGCCATCACCACCAGCAGCACGGTCCAGGGCGCGTGGCCGAAGGCCCCCAGGCCGCCGGTGATCAGGGCGTCACCGCCGATGCCCTTGAACACGGCGGAAAAGCAGGTGGCGCCGATCATCACGGCGGCCACCATGGCCGTCACCTGCACCGTGTCGCGGGCCGCGTCCAGGATCACCCCGGGACTGAAGCGGCCGTACAGCACGGTGACCAGCACGGCGCCGAAGGCCCCCAGGCCGCTGGCTTCCGTGGGCGTGGCCAGGCCGCCGACGATGGAACCCAGCACGCTGACCACCAGCAGCAGCAGCGGCGCCACGTCCACCAGCAGGCGCAGGGCGCCGGTCAGGAAGGCCCCGCCCGGGCCCCGCGGCAACCGGGGCAGGCGGCGCACCTTGATGACCACGTACAGGCCGTAGAGCAGCACCAGCACCAGGCTGGCGCCGATGGCGCCCGAGAACATGTCGGGCACCGGGGTCTGCAACTGGTCGCCCAGGACGATCAGCATCACCGACGGCGGCAGCAGGATCGCCAGGGTGCCGGACGAGGCCACCAGCCCCGCCGCCGTGGCGTTGTCATACCCGGCTTCCTGAAGGCGCGGCAGGGCCAGCAGGGCCAGCAGCACCACCGAGGCGCCGACGATGCCCGACGAGGCCGCCAGCAGCACGCCGATCACCAGCACCGAAAGGCCCATGCCGGCGGCGGTGCCGCCCAGGGCCCGCTGGGCGCCCTTCAGGGCCCGCTCGGCCACGCCCGAGCGTTCCAGGATCAGCCCCATGAAGATGAACATGGGAATGGCCACCAGCAGCCAGTTGGACAGCACGTTGGCGTAGATGCGGCTGACGATCAGGTTGAAGAAAGCCAGGGGCAGGTGGGACACCAGGATGAAGATGGCCGCCGACCCGGCCAGCACGAAGGCCACGCGATAGCCCATCAGGATGCCGCCCAGGGTCAGCACCACCATGGCGATGGGCAGCAGGGTGTCCATCAGCGGTCCCTCAGGGACCACAGGATGCGGATCAGGTCGACCACCACCACTGCGGCCAGCACGGCCAGGCCCAGGGGCAGCACGGCCTTGATCAGGAACAGGTCGTTCAGGCCGCCGCTGCGCGAGCCCTCGCCGGACACGAAGGCGCGGCGGGTGAAGTCCCACGCCGCCGGCAGGCCCAGGGCCAGGAACGGCACGGTGAACACCAGGGTGCCCACCAGGTCGACCCACCGCCGCCCGCCCGTGGACAGGCGCAGGTAGATGAAATCCACCCGCACGTGCTTGTCGTGCCACCACACCAGGCCCGCCGGCAGCAGGGCGACGATGGCCAGCAGGTGCCATTGCAGGTCCAGCAGGGAATTCAGGGTGACAGCCTTGCCCAGCACGGGCAGGGCGCGCTCGAAGGTGGCCAGCGGATTGATGTCCAGCTGGCTGCACACCACCTGCGCCACGATGGCCAGCATCAGGACGATGACCAGCCCGGCGAACAGGGTCAGCAACGGGGATGTCGCGCCGGCGGGTTGGCCGGTTCCCGTCTCGTCCATGGTGGTTCCTCCCCGTGGGCCGCGCGATTGGCCGCGCGTGTCCGGGGCGGGAGTCTAGCGGAAATTAGCTCCATATGGAACGATATTGTCTCCATATGGAGCTAATGGGGCGATGCTGCTAGGATGGGTCGAAACGATCCGGGCCGCCCATGAAACTCCTCGACATCATCGACAACACGCCCATTCCCGTGGGCTATCGCATCGCCTTCCTGACCAACTTCTGGCGCGAGCCGCTGCTCAGGCGCATGGAGCGGGAATTCGGCCTGATCCGGCCCGAATGGACGGTGCTGATCTGCCTGGTCTATCGCGACGGCCTGAATTCCCGCGACATCTGTGAGGTCACGGAACAGCCGTCCAATTCCATCAGCCGCGGCGTGGCGGCCCTGGAGGAGAAAGGGCTGATCCACCGCCGCCCCGACCCCCAGGACGCCCGGCGCTCGCTGCTGTTCATCACCGACGAAGGGCGGGCCATGCACGACCAGGTGATGGACCTGTTCGTGCGGGCCGAGCGGTCGATCCTGGAGGTGCTGGACGCGGAGGAAACGCGGGTGCTGACCGGCCTGCTGGACAAGCTGGCCCGCGACGTGGTGCGCTGGTCCCACCTGCCGCCCTACAAGCCCATCGACACGGACGTGTAGCCGATCACGGAAAGACCTGGAAGGCGGCGGCAATGCTTCGAGACGCCCCTGCGGGGCTCCTCAGCATGAGGGCGTGATTTGGCATCAAGCACCAACCCTCACCCTGAGGAGGCCCGAAGGGCCGTCTCGAAGGGTTGGTGCCGCTTGGTACGGACTGCCGGGGCCGGCCGCCTTCAGGGGTGCGTGTCCAGGCGCAGGTGCTCCGGCGGCGTCAGGCCCTCGGCCAGGCGGGGGTCGTCCTGGGGCGCGCCGGTGCGCGTGGTCACGGGGATCACCCCGGCCCAGATGGGCAGGGCGTAGTCTTCCTCGTCGTCGATGGGCGGGCCCGAGCGGATCTTGGCCGAGGCCTCGTCCAGGTCGAAGGCCAGCACCGTGGTGGCCTTCACTTCCTTGTCTTGGATGGGGCGGAGCGTGTCCCACCGGCCGGGCGCCACGCGCTCAAGGAAATGGCGGAAGGCTTCCGTCTTTTCCGCCGGGTCCGTCACCTCGTGGGGCCGGCCGTACAGGATCACCGAACGGTAGTTGACGGAATGGTGGAAGGCCGAGCGCGCCATCACCAGGCCGTCCAGCAGGGTGACGGTCACGCAGGCCTCGGCGCCGCCGGTCAGGGCCTTGGCGAAGCCGGCCTTGGTGGCGCCGTGGATGTAAAGGCGGCCGCCCGACACCCAGTGGGCCGTGGGGATCACCCGCGGCGCGCCGTCCACCAC
>JAGREA010000074.1 GCA_020446745.1 Rhodobacterales bacterium
AGGAAACCCCGCGTCTGGGTGAGGTGCGCTGACATGCCCGACGATACCCCCCGCACGACTCCCGCCGCGCCCCCGCCGCACGACGACCCGTCCCAGCATCAGCCCCGGGGCCGGGGCCTGGGCCGCCGCCCGGGCCTGAAGGACCTGCCCATCAACCGCATGATCCCCAACATGCTGACCCTGCTGGCGGTATGCGCCGGGCTGACGGGCATCCGCTTCGCCATGGAAGGCAAGTGGGAACCGGCGGCCGTGGCGATCCTCATCGCCGCCGTGCTGGACGGCCTGGACGGCCGCGTGGCGCGCATCCTGAAGGGCGCCAGCAAGTTCGGGGCGGAACTGGATTCCCTGTCGGACTTCGTGTGCTTCGGCGTCGCCCCGGCCATGATCCTGTACCTGTGGAGCCTGAACGGCGCCGGCAAGTTCGGCTGGACCCTGGTGCTGCTGTTCGCCATCTGCATGGGCCTGCGCCTGGCGCGGTTCAACACGGCGCTGGAAGACGCCAACAAGCCCACCTGGACCAAGAACTACTTTTCCGGCGTGCCGGCGCCGGCCGGGGCGGGGCTGGTGCTGCTGCCCATGATCCTGTCGTTCCAGGTGGGCGACACCTTCCTGCGCCGGCCGGAAGTGACGTCGGTGGTGCTGCTGGTGGTGGCGGGGCTGCTGGTCAGCGCCATTCCCACCTTCTCGTTCAAGAAGGTGAACGTGCCGCAGCCGCTGATCCTGCCGGTGATGCTGTTCGCCGGGGCCGCCGTGGCCGGCCTGCTGAGCGCCACCTGGGCCACCCTGTCGGCCATCCTGATCGTCTATCTGGCGACCATTCCGCTGAGCGTGCGCAGCTACCGGCGGCTCTACAAGCGGGACCAGGCGGCGGCGAAGAAGGCCGGGCCAGCCTGACCCGACCTGCCGAAACGCAAATCCTAGTTCGCGGCGGCGGCGCTTTCGCCCAGGCCGAACAGGCCGCCCATGCGGCGGCGCGGCGCGGCGGGGGCCACGTCCTCCATCACCGGCTGGGCCTCGTGCATCACCTCGGGCACGATCTCCGGCGCCCGTTCGGTGCGCTGGAACAGGCGCCGGTCCAGCACCGCCGAGATGGCGAAGGTCAGCACCCGGTGGCCGCCCACGGCCCGCAGGCGCACGTGCGGCGGCATCTCGCGCAGGCTCAGCACGTCGATCACTTCCCACAGGGTGTTGGTCTGGCCCAGGCGGACGAAGTTGTCGCCGGGCTGGATGGAATGCTTGCCGTTCTGCTTGGCCATGGAATTCTTCCTCGCGCGGGGGTCCGATTCGCTGCCATTAGACTCGGGCAAAGCTGAGGAAATGGTTAAACTCCGTCGTGGAGCCCCTTGGCGGGGGCGCCTTGGGCAACGGGGGGAGCACGGACGGCCGCCATGGACGGAAGCAGCGTCATCGCCGCCACCCTGCCCCTGCCCCGGGCCGCGCCGCCGGTGGTGGGCCTGGGCGGCTTCCTGAAGACCACCGTCACGGTCATCGACGGCGATCGGGCCCACGTGTCCCACCCCCTGGGCGACCTGGACACGGCCCCGGCCCGGGCCGCCCACGCCCAGGCCCTGGCCCGGCTGCTGGCGGAAACGGGCGTCACCCCCGTGGCCGCGGCACACGACCTGCCCCCCGACGTCCCCACCACCCGCCTGGCGCCCACCGTGGCGCCCCGGGCCGTGGCCGTGCAGCACCA
>JAGREA010000075.1 GCA_020446745.1 Rhodobacterales bacterium
AGGCGGCGCGGCGCTATCGCACGGCCCTGGCCGGCCTGCCGGCGGGCACCGAGGCGGCGCCGGACCCGGCCGCCGACCTGGACCGGGCCCTGGTATCCAAGGCCCTGGGCCTGGCCCTGCTGGCTTCGGCCGACCTGTCGCGCGACACCCAGGCCCTGGACGACGCCGTGACCACCCTGCGCGACGTGGTGGACCGCCTGGACCGCAAGGCCGACGGGCGCACCTGGTCGCTGGCCCAGTACCGCCTGGGCCAGGCGCTGTACCGCCAGGACCTGCTGACCGACGACGGCGACCTGCTGCGCGACGCCCTGAACGCCTTCCAGGCCGCCCTGACGGCCATCGACCGCGCCAAGACGCCGGTGCTGTGGGCCGACGCCAAGACCGGCTTCGCCCGCGCCGCCCAGATCATCGGCCGGGAAAGCCGCAACGCCGAGATCCTGGAGCGCGCCGTGGAGGCCTGCCGCGCGGCCCTGGAGGAACGCAACCGCGAGCGCGCCCCCCTGCCCTGGGCGGCGACCCAGAACAACCTGGGTTCGGCCCTGTTCCTGCTGGCCCACATCGGCGGCGACATGGCCCTGCTGGAGGACGCGGCCCAGGCCTTCACCGAGGCCCGGGACCTGTACCAGGCCATGGGGGCCGAACGCCAGGCGGCCATCGCCGCGCGCAACCTGGCCCGGGCCCGGGGCGTGCCCCCGGAGGCCGACGGCACGGGCCTGACCGGGGACGTGGCGAGTGGCCCGGACGGCGGCCAGCGCGGCGCCGGCCCCGCGGCGGACGGCGCCGAGCCCAAGCAGCGTCAGCCCATGTGGTTCGAACTGGAGGACACGGCCGCCCCCGACGTCACCCGTGCATCAGGGTCGCCGTCCCCGCCGTCGCCGGATGGCGCTCCGCCTGAAGGAACGCCTTGACCTCGGCCGCCGGCTGGGGCGGACACACGTGGAAGCCCTGCACCTCGTCGCAGTCCAGGCCGGCCAGCAGGGTCAGCTGCGATGCCGTCTCCACCCCCTCGGCCACGCAGCGCAGGCCCAGGGACCGGGCCATGTGGACGATGGCCTCGACGATGGCCTGGTCGGTGGCGTCGCTGTCCATGTCGGGGATGAACACCTGGGCGATCTTCACGGCGTTCACCGGCAGTTCCTTCAGGTAGGTGATGGAACTGTAGCCGACGCCGAAGTCGTCGATGGCGAAGCGGACGCCCATGGCCGCCAGGGTGCGCATGGATTCCATGTAGACGGCCGAGCGTTCCATGAACACGTTTTCCGCCAGTTCCATTTCCAGCCGGTCGGCGGGGAAGCCGGTGTCTTCCAGGATGTCCGCCACCGTGCCGGCGAACGACGGGGTGTTGAGCTGGATGGCCGACACGTTGACCGACAGCCGGTCGGGCAGCAGCCCCGACACCAGCCAGATCACCCCTTGGCGGCAGGCCATGGACAGCACCCGTTCGCCCAGGGGCAGGATGTGGCCCATCTCCTCGGCCAGGGCCACGAATTCCTCGGGCGGGATCTCGCCCAGATCCGGGTGGGTCCAGCGGCACAGGGCCTCCAGCCCGGTGACCCGGCCGGTGCGCACGTCCACCACCGGCTGGAAGGCCAGGTGCAGGCTGTCGGTGCGCACGGCGACGGCCAGGTCGCGGGCCAGGGCCACGCGGGCCTGCAGCACCTCGCTCATGGCGCTTTCGTGGAAGGTCAGGCGGCCGCGGCCGTCGGCCTTGGACTGGAACAGGGCCAGGTCGGCGTATTCCACCAGGTCCTCGGCGTCGGTGGCGTCGGAATCGCACACCGCGATGCCCACGCTGGTGCCGGTGTGCACCATGGTGTTGCCCAGTTCGAAGGGCCGGGCCAGGGCCTCGATGATGCGCTGGGCCAGCTCGGCGGCGTCGCGGGGGTGGGCCAGGCCCGTCTGCAGCACGGCGAACTCGTCGCCGCCGAAGCGGGCCACGGTGTCGGTCTCGCGCACCAGGTTGGTCAGGCGCCGGGCCACGGCCACCAGCAGGTCGTCGCCCACGGAATGGCCGTAGGTGTCGTTGACGGTCTTGAAGTGGTCCAGGTCCAGGTAGTGGACGGCGAACGGCCGGCCGTCGCGCTTCAGGCTGCGGTGGGCCGTCATCAGGTGCTCGGCGAACAGCAGCCGGTTGGGCAGGTTGGTCAGGATGTCGTGGGTGGCCATGTGGTGCATGCGGTCGCGGGCCGCGATGTGCTGGCTGATGTCTTCCTGCACGGCCACGAAATGGGTCAGCCGGCCGCGGTCGTCGGTGATGGGGGTGATGGTCTGTTCCACCACATAGCGGCGGCCGTCCTTGCAGCGGTTGGTGATGATGCCCTTCCACGCCTGGCCGTCCAGGATGGTGGTCCACATGTGGTCGTAGAAGTCGGCCCCGTGCAGGCCCGAATTGAGGATCCGGGGCGTGTGGCCCACCACCTCTTCCAGGGTATAGCCGCTCAGCGTGGTGAAGGCGGCGTTGACCCATTCGAACTGGCCCTTGCGGTTGGTGATGAAGAAGGCGTTGGCCGCCGCGTCCATGGCCGCGGCCTGCAGGCGAAGCTGCTGTTCCGTCAGCCGCCGTTCGGTGGTGTCGCGGCCGATGCCGACGAATTCCACGGCCTTGCCGTCGTCGTCGAAAATGGCCGTGTTGGTCCATTCCATCCAGCTTTCGGTGCCGTCGGGCAGGGTCACGGCGTGTTCCTGCACCCGCTTGGGCCGGTCCGGGGTGAACGAGCGGAAATGGTCCAGGGTCTTCTGGCGGAACGGTTCGGGCACGAAGCGCAGCAGGCTGGTGCCTTCCACGGCGTCGGGGTCGATGCCGAAATGGCGGCAGTAGGCGGTGTTGGCGAACAGCAGGGTGCCGTCGGGCGTGTTGCGGCAGATCAGGTCGCCGTGGCTTTCCACCAGCACCCGGTAGCGGCGTTCGCCGGCGATCAGGGCGTCGATGGCCGGCCGGGCCAGGCGGGTGGCGCCCAGGGCGGACAGGAACACGAAGGCCAGGGTGGTCAGGGCCAGGGCGAACCCGGCATGCAGGAACGGCCGGCGCACGGCCTGCAGGTCCTTCTTCACCACCAGGCCCATGTCCATGCCGGCGATGGGCCGGAAGGCGGCGATGACCATGCGGCCCCGGTAGTCCTGGCTGGTCATGCTGCCCGACCGGCCCTGCAGGGCGGCGTTCATGGGCGCCGCCAGGGGCGAGCCCAGGGGCAGGTCCGGCACCGGCACCCGGCCTTCGGGGCCGCGCTGCACCAGCAGGAAGCGGATCCAGTCGCCCGACCGTTCGGCCACCGTCATCTCCACGTCGCCCTGCAGGGGTCCCAGGGCGCCGGCGATCTGGGCCAGGGTGGCGGCCCGCCAGCCGCCCGGATAGGCGGTGCCGTGGCGCTGGTTGAAGGCCGCCACCGAGCCCCCCAGGTCGGCCACGGTCTGGGCCCGGTCGGCCAGGTGGGCCTGCTGTTCCTCCAGGGCGGTGCGGTACAGCACGATGATGCCGATGCCCGTGACGCCGATGATCAGCAGGGCCAGCAGCACCGGGTACCAGCGCAGCCGGCGGGTCAGCAGGCTGACCGTGTCGGGCGCCGCCGCCAGGGCCGAGGCGCGGGCCCCGAAGGTACCGAAGGGCGTGGCCATCAGGGCCCCCAGCAGGCCCACGGCCAGCACCGCCTGCAGCAGCACCAGGGCCTCGGCGCGGACCAGCCGGGGCTGGTCCAGCATGGCCAGGACGGTGCCCGACACCAGCGTACCGGCCAGCACCGCCAGGCCGGTGAAGGTGACCGCCGGCGGCAGGCGCAGGGCCGACCATACCGCCAGCACCATGACCACCGGCACGCCCACCCCCAGCACGATGGGCATGCGCAGCCACAGCACCAGGCCGGCCAGGCCGATCAGCACCTCCCACAGGGCCAGGGCCCGGGCCCGGTGGCGGCCGTGGGGCCAGCCGCCGTCCTGCTGGGCCAGCACCAGGGCCGGGGCCAGGGACAGCACGCCCACGGCGACGGCGATGAACCAGGTGGCGGCCAGGGGGCCGGCGCCGTCGGGCGGCACGAAGCCCGTGGCTACCAGGCCGCCCACCCCCAGGCCGGTGGCGAACAGGG
>JAGREA010000076.1 GCA_020446745.1 Rhodobacterales bacterium
CACGCCGGCGCCCCCGGCCCGGGCTTGGGCGGCGGTGCCGTCGGTGCTGTGGCCGTCCACCACGATCACCTCGTGGGGCTCGGCCTCGGCCGCCAGGGCCGCCAGCAGGCCGGGCAGGCGCCGGGCCTCGTTCAGGGTGGGGATGACGATGCTGATCACGGCCCGTCCCCGCCATCCAGCCCCACGGCCGCCAGGGCCCGGGACCGCCGGGCCCAGCGCGAGGCCACCCAGCGCCGCCGCAGCTTCGCCGCGCCCAGGCCCGGCACGGGGAAGGCGTCGAGCACCCGCTCGGCGGCCCGGTGCCACAGGGCCCGCAGGTCGGCCCGCAGGGCCGCCCGCTCGGCCGGCGTCCGCTCGGCCAGCAGGTCCGGCAGGACCAGGGCGCCGAAGGCCACGTGGCGGGCCTCGGCGCGGGCGATGCGCCGGTTGATTTGGCGGAACAGGGGACAGGGCAGCCAGGTGGCGAAACCGGCCTGCAGGCCCAGGGCCTCGCCTTCCAGCAGTACGTTGAAGGCCAGCAGGGCGCGCACGGGGTCGTCCGGGGTGATGGCGCCGCGCAGCAGCGTCTCGATGCCGGGCAGGGGGGTGTGCGGCTCGCCCGCCGGCCCGCCCAGGGCGGCCAGATAGGCGTCGTAGATGGCGGCGTGGCTGTCCTCGTCCCGGGCCTGGATCTCCAGACAGGCCCGGGCCGGACCGGTGAACCGGGGCGCCAGGGCCATGCACAGGTCGCGGGTCGCCCGTTCCCCCAGGGCCAGGTGGGCCACGGCCCGGGCGTAGACGGGGCGGGACAGGAACCGGGGCGGCCGGGGCGCCCGGGTCCAGTCGAATTCGGCCACCGAGGCGGGGCGGTCGGCGCCGGCCCGGTCGGCCAGGCGTTCCAGGCGGCGGGCGGTTTCCGGTGTTATGGCCGTGCCCCGCCGAAGGCCAGGCCGCGCACGGCGCCCCGGCTGACGCCGCCCATGTCGTCGGTGTCGGCGGAAATGGCCACGTGGGTGGGCGGCGGCATGGGAACGCCGAACAGGCGGGCGTAGTCGCCGTCCAGGTCCACGGCCTCGTCGATCCAGCGGCCCAGGGGCGCATCGCCGCCGCGCAGCACGATGACCCGGCCGTCGCCGCCCAGGCCGGGGCTGACCAGCACCGTGCCCGGGGCCTGGATGCCGCCCCAGGCATAGGTGATCAGCCGGCCCTGCGGAAACCCGGCCAGGCCCGACAGCAGGCCGGACAGCGTTCGGCCGTCGCGCTGGAACCACACGTGGACGGCCAGGGGCCGGTCGTCGCGGCCGGCGGCGGCCAGGTCGGCGGGGGGCGGCTGGGCATCCACCCGCCACGACCAGCGCAGGCGCCGCGCCGTTCCCTCGTCGCCGGACACGGGCCGGTACAGGAACGACACGGAATCGGCGGAGCGCACGGTCACCGTGCCGGGGGCCGGGGCGGCAAACTGGTTGGCCGCGCGGCCGGGCAGGGTCAGTTCCATCCACGGCGCCAGGCCCGACACGGCGGCGGCGGCGGGCGCGGCGGTGATGAGGACCAGCAGGGCGAACAGGCGGCGAACCATGGTTCTGGCCGTACCATGGTCGGCCCATCAACACCGAATCACGTTTGTGTCAGGGCCCGGCGCTTCGTCCGGGGCCGCGACACACCCGGGATTTGCATCCCCGCCATTGGGGCGTACATTGGCGCGGGCGGCGATGGCCGCCGCCAGACGCCCTTCCGCGTCGCAGGAAAGGTTCTTGCCGTGCTCGATGCCAGGCCCGCGCTCCACATCATCGGGTTCCTCATCTGCGCCCTGTCGGCCACGCTGCTGGTGCCGGCCGCCGCCGACTGGGCCTACGGCAACCCGGACTGGCACGTGTTCGTCTATTCGGCCATCGCCGCCGGGATCTTCGGCGGGTTCATGGTGTTCGCCACCGGGGGGCGGGCGGGCCTGTCGCTGAACCTGCGCGGCGCCTTTCTGCTGACGGGCCTCAGCTGGATCCTGCTGCCGGCCGTGGCGGCCCTGCCGTTCACGGGGCTGGGCATTTCCTACACCAACGCCTTCTTCGAAACGGCCTCGGCCGTCACCACCACGGGCTCCACCATCTTCACCGGCCTGGACGACCTGCCGCCGGGGATCCTGCTGTGGCGGGCCATCCTGCAATGGATCGGCGGGGTGGGCATCATCGTGCTGGCCATCATCCTGCTGCCGTTCCTGCGGGTCGCCGGGTCGCAGCTGTTCCGCACCGAAAGCTCGGACACCTCGGACAAGGTGGAGGCCCGGTCGTTCGACCTGGTGGGCCGCATCATGCTCATCTACACGGGGCTCACCCTGGCCTGCGCCGGCAGCTACTTCGTGCTGGGCATGACCCTGTTCGATGCCTTCTGCCACGCCATGGCGACCATCTCCACGGGCGGGTTCTCTACCCACGACGCCTCGTTCGGCTATTACGGCAGCACGGCGCTGCACTGGTCGGGCACCCTGTTCATGCTCACCGGCGCCATGCCGTTCTATGTGTACATCAAGGCCATGCACGGCGATTTCCGCTCGCTGTTCACCGACAGCCAGGTGCGCCTGCTGGTGGCCTTCCTGACCATCGTCAGCATCGCCATGGCCTTCTGGCTGAGCGACCGCACCCACATCGACCTGTGGCAGGCCCTGACGCTGACGGCCTTCAACATCACGTCGGTGGTCACCACCACGGGCTTCGCCACGGCGGACTACACCCTGTGGGGCCCGGGGGCGGTGGGCCTGTTCCTGGTGCTGATGTTCGTGGGCGGGTGTTCGGGCTCCACCTCGGGGGCGGTGAAGATCTACCGGTTCCAGATCCTGTACCAGATCGTGCGCACCCACCTGCGGCGCCTGGCCAGCCCCAACCGGGTGCTGACCATGACCTTCAACGGCCGGCCGCTGAGCGACGACGTGCCGTTCTCCATCCTGGCCTTCCTGGCCGTGTTCGTGGCCACGGTGGCCATCTTCACCCTGATCCTGACGTTCATGGACCTGGACCTGGTGACGGCCTATTCGGCCACGGTCACGGCGATCACCAACGTGGGCCCGGGCCTGGGGCCCATCGTCGGCCCGGCCGGCAACTTCACGTCGCTGCCCGACGCCGCCAAGTGGCTGCTGTCGGCGGCCATGATCCTGGGGCGGCTGGAGCTGTTCACCCTGCTGGTCATGTTCGACCGGGACTTCTGGGGGTTCTGAGGGGGCTCAGCGGCCCTGGCCGGCCTTCCGGGCCTTCAGGAAATAGACCGCCCAGACCACCGCCCCCGCCACCCCCAGCAGGGCCAGGATGCCCACTTCATAGCGCTTGATGTCGCCCAGGATGGTTTCCAGCACCTGGCCGAACAGGTAGCCGGCGGTGCCGAAGCACACCGCCCACAGGGCGCCGCCCAGGGCGTTCAGGGCCAGGAAGCGCAGCGGCGGGATGTTGCCCGTGCCGATCAGGAACGGGGTGACCGTGCGCAGGCCGTACAGGAACCGGAAGCCCAGGATCAGCCAGGTCTGGTGCCGGTCCAGCAGGCGGAACACCCGTTCCGACTTGGCCTTCCAGGCCGGCCGCCGGTCCAGCAGCGCGCGGCCCTTGATGCGGCCCACATAGAAATAGAACTGGTCGCCGGCCACCGTGCCCAGGAACGCCCACAGGATCACCCAGGGCAGGTCCAGGTACCCCCGGTGGGCCGAAAAGCCGCCCAGGACCAGGATCGTCTCGCCTTCCAGGAAGGTGCCGATGCCGACGGCCCAGTAGCCATAGGTGGCGATGAGGTGTTCCAGGGGCGGGTGTTCCAGAAAAGGGGGGCGTGCGTTGCCGTTCGGCCCGGGCGCCGGAGTATAGCCCCCCGGTTGACGCGCGGAAAAGAACTCTAGCCCCAGGGGCCCGAACGGGTGTCCCGCCCCTGGCGCGTGCGCAGGTCGCGCCACCACACGGCGGGCTGGGTGATGCGCCGGTGGCGCAGGCGGTAGCCCGCCGCCAGGCCGGCCACGAAGCCGCCGATGTGGGCCCACCAGGCCACGCCGGCGCCCGCCTGGCCCAGCGATGCCCAGCCTTCCCACACCTGCAGCCCGAACCAGAAGGCGGTGTACAGCAGGGCCGGCACGTGCAGCAGCAGGGGGAAGATGAAGATGGGCTGCAGGATCCCCACCCGGGCCCGGGGGTACAGGACGGTGAAGGTGCCCAGCACCCCGGCGATGGCGCCCGAGGCCCCCAGCACCGGCACCGGCGAGCCCCAGTTGGCCAGCAGGTGGGCCAGGCTGCCGGCCAGGCCGAACAGCAGGTAGACCAGCAGGAACCGCCACTTGCCCAGGGCTTCCTCCAGGGGGCCGCCGAACAGCCACAGGGTCCACATGTTGAAGGCGATGTGCAGCCAGCTGCCGTGCATGAAGGTGTTGGTGATGAAGGGCAGGAAGTTCGAAGGGTCCAGCCCCGCCTGGCGGGCCAGCAGGGGGTGGCTGTACACCTTGGGCACCAGGGCGTAGGCCAGCACGAAGTCCAGCTCCGCCCGCCCCGCCAGGCTGGTCTGGTAAATGAACACCGCCAGGTTGACCAGGATCAGGCCCATGGTCACCACGGGCGAGCCATCGTTGGGCGCGTTGGTGCGGATGGGGATCATGGCGCCATCCTCCGCCAAAGGGGCGGAGCTGTCACGCGCCGACCGCCGGGCGCCCGGATGGGATCAACGGGCGGGATCAGGGGGCGGGATCACCGGGCGGGGATCAGTCGCTGGTGGCCACCTTGGTGTTGGGGGCAATGGCGGCGTACTGCCGGTCCACCTCGGCCCGGTGGGCCTGGAAGCGGTCCAGCTCCTGGCCCTTCAGCTTGCGGCCCGAGGGCATGCGCACCTTCATGGGGTTCACCTGCTGGCCGTTCTTCAGGATCTCGTAGTGCAGGTGCGGGCCCGTGGAACGGCCCGTGGTGCCCACATAGCCGATCACCTGCCCCTGCTTCACCCGCGCGCCCTTGGTGGCCTTCTTGGCATAGCGCGACATGTGGGCGTAGGCGGTGGAGAAGGAGTCGTTGTGGCGGATGCGGATGTAGTTGCCATAACCGCCCTTGCGGCCGCGATAGTCCACCACCCCGTCGCCGGCGGCGTAGATGGGCGTGCCCTTGGGGGCGGCGAAGTCGGTGCCCCGGTGCATCTTCGAATAGCCCAGGATGGGATGGCGCCGGCGCCCGAAGCCCGACGACAGGCGGGCCCCGTCGATGGGCGTGCGCATCAGCGCCTTCTGGGCCCCCCGGCCCTTCTGGTCGAAATAGGACGTCTCGCCGTCGCGGGTGGTGTAGCGGTACAGCGGGTACAGTTCGCCGCTCAGGCGCAGGGCCGCATAGGCCACGTCGCCGTAGTGGACCACGGCGCCGGATTCGTCGCGCACCTCGGTGTACATCACCTCGAAGGTGTCCCCGGTGCGGATCTCGCGCTGAAAGTCCACGTCCCAGGAATAGGCGCGGATCAGCCGCGTCAGCACCGGCACCGGCAGGCCCTGCTTGGTGGCCGCCACGTACAGGCTGCTGTTGATGGTGCCGGCCGCCCGGGCCGGGGTTTCGGACAGGGTGCGGGCCTCGGTGCGCACGCGGAAGCGGTCGTCCTCGTCCCGGTCCACCACCACGCGCTCGGCATAGGTCTTTTCCAGCGACAGGCCGGTGAAGCGGCCCTCGGCCCCGGCCTCGCTGTCGGCCTCGCTGTCGGCCGCGGCGGCGGCCTCGGGGTTGGCCGGGCCGCCGTCGATGCGGAAGGTCACGGTCAGGTCCTGCCCGGCGCGGAAGCGGCGCGGGTTGAAGGCCTTGGACAGGGCGGCCAGGGCGGCGTGGGCCTCCTCGCGCGACACGCCGGCCTTGGTCAGCATGCCCATCATGGTGTCGCCGCGCCCGGCGGTGACCACCTTGTCGATGACCGTGGGGGGCGCGATGATGGCCGGCGCGGCGGCGCGCAGCAGGTCGTCGGTGCCCGGCAGGGCGTTGGACGCCGCGTCCGGATCCGCCGGATCGGGCAGGGACGCGGGGCGCAGGCCGGCGTCGTC
>JAGREA010000077.1 GCA_020446745.1 Rhodobacterales bacterium
GCCTCACGCGGCGTCGGCGTGTGCTCGGCCCTGATGAGCGACGAGCGCCGCGACGCCTTCGTGGCCGAGACGGCGGCGGGCTACGAAAAGCTGCGCGCCGCCCGGGCCGGCAAGGGCCCCGGCGACCTCACGCCGCTGGACCAGGCCCGGGCCGCCCGGGCGCCCATCGACTGGGCCGCCTATGCCCCCACGGCGCCGGCCCAGCCGGGCCTGACGGTGTTCGACGACGTGCCCCTGGGCGACCTGGTGGACCGCATCGACTGGACGCCCTTCTTCCGCACCTGGGACCTGCACGGTACCTATCCGCGCATCCTGGACGACGCCAAGGTGGGCGAGGCCGCCCGCTCCCTGTTCATCGACGCCCGGGCCATGCTGACGCGGATAGTGGATGAGAAATGGCTGACGGCGCGGGGCGTGGTGGGCCTGTGGCCGGCCAACGCCGTGGGCGACGACGTGCGCCTGTTCACCGACGACACGCGGTCCGCCGTGCTGGACACCCTGCCGTTCCTGCGCCAGCAGGTGAAGAAGTCGGAAGGGCGCGTGGCCGGCTGCCTGGCCGACTTCGTGGCGCCCCTGGACAGCGGCGTGGCCGACTGGATGGGCGCCTTCGCCGTCACCGCCGGCATCGGCCTGGATGCCGTGGTGGCCGAATTCGAGGCCGCCCACGACGACTACCAGGCCATCATGGCCAAGGCCCTGGCCGACCGCCTGGCCGAAGCCTTCGCCGAATGGCTGCACGAGAAGGTGCGCACCCAGGTGTGGGGCTATGCGGCCGGCGAGGCCCTGGACAACGAGGCCCTGATCCGCGAGGCCTATCGCGGCATCCGCCCGGCGCCGGGCTATCCGGCCTGCCCGGACCATACCGAGAAGGGCCGCCTGTTCGCCCTGCTGGACGCCCCGGCGAACACGGGCCTGGAACTGACCGACAGCTTCGCCATGACGCCCACGGCGGCGGTGTGCGGCACCTACTTCGCCCACCCCGAGGCCGCCTATTTCGGCGTCGGCCGCATCGGCCCGGACCAGGTGGCCGACTATGCCGCCCGCAAGGGCTGGACCACGGCCGAGGCCGAACGGTGGCTGGCCCCGGTGCTGGGCTACGACCCGGAGTCGCGGGCCGCCTAGCCTTCCGGCAGGAACATCTGGCCGGCGGCGATGGCCTTCAGGCTGCGCAGGATGACGGCGGTGATGATCACCGTCGCCAGGCCCAGCAGCACCAGGGCGATGGCCCCCGAAACGGCGCCGCCCGTCAGCCCGTGGTAGCGCAGGGCCGCCGCGGCCATGGAGGCCGTGGGGAAGGTGTAGGCCGCCCAGGCGATGGAAAACGGCAGGCTGGCGAACAGCCGCGCCATGGTCGCCAGCAGCAGGGCCAGGAACAGGCCGAAGAAGAACAGCACCCGGGCCAGCATGTCCATCTCGCCGCCGTTCAGCGCCACCAGCGACAGGTAGCCCACCCCCGGCGGGGCCATCAGGATGAACAGGGTGGGCAGGAACTTGGTGGGCATCTGGTCGTGGAACACGATGCGGTAGAACACGATCACGAACAGCAGCACCCACAGCACCAGGCCGATGGAAAACAGGAACCAGCTGACCTCCACCTGGCCCAGGGGCACGCCGGCCACGGGGGCCAGGATGTTGCCCACCACCGGGATGAACCAGGACGGGTTGGAATGGTGGATTTCCGTGTTGCGGACGATCCACCGGCCCAGGATGGCCAGCGACAGGCCCACCTGCGCCACCACCCCCACGCACCACAGGGGCAGGGCCAGGCCCGGCCAGTGGGGCTGCGCCGCCGTGGCCATCAGCACCAGGCAGATGGGAATGGTGGGGAAGAAGTTGGCCCGCACCGGGTGCTGGAATTCCGCCTTCACGGCCTGGGGAAAGCGCACCGCCTTGGTGCCGTACAGCGCCGCCGTGGCCAGGAAGGTGAAGGCCGACAGGGCCAGGATCGCCTCGCCGATCATGGCCGGCCAGGCCAGCACGTGGCCGGCCGCCCGCCAGGCCAGGCCCAGGCCCGCCAGGCCCATGGTCAGGGCGAACAGGGGCACCGGCACGTGGGCCAGCCAGGGCAGGGCGGCGGCGCCGGGTGTTCCGGCGGGGGAACCGGTGGGCGGGGCGATGGGGGAATCGGATTGGGACATGGCTGAGCGGACCGTGAACTCTGTTTATTAGGAAATTCTTATATACCCTGGTTTCCCGGGGTGCAAGGGGCCTGGGGGGCGGTTTACCCTAGGCCACCCGGTGCGGATGGGCGATACTTTACAGCCATAACGATAGCCGCCGCCATGGGTGGTACACGCCAGGGAGACCCGGGGGAAGAGGGGGAAACCATGACCGAACCAACGGCCGGCGCGGCGTCTTCGGTGCCGTCCGCCGGGACGTCGCCCATCGGGGCCCCCGCCGGACCGCCCGACGGCGAACCCGCCTGGATCGCCCAGGCCCTGCGGCCGCCGCCGCCCGAGGACCACGTGCAGGCCGCCTTTTCCGGCCGCCGGGGCGCCCTGTTCAAGCTGCTGGTGAAGAACATGGTGCTGACCCTGCTGACCCTGGGCGTCTACCGCTTCTGGGCCAAGACCTGGGTGCGGCGCTATTTCTGGAGCAACACCCGGCTGCTGAACGCGCCCCTGGAATACACGGGAACGCCGGTGGAACTGCTGCTGGGGTTCCTGATCGTGCTGGTCATCATGGTGCCCCTGGGCCTGGCCTACGCGGGGCTGGAATTCCTGGCCCCCACCCTGTCCTGGCCGGCCACGGTGGCCGGATATGGCGCCTACTTCCTCATCGTCTTCCTGCTGGTGCAGATCGGCTTCTACCGCATGTGGCGCTATCGCCTGACCCGCACCGTGTGGCGAGGCATCCGGTTCGGCCTGGACGGCTCGGCCTGGGCCTACCTGGGCCGCGCGGCGCTGTGGATGCTGGCCACGGCGGGCACCCTGTGGGTGGCGGCGCCCTGGGCCTCCATGGCCCTGACCCGCTACCGCATGGAACACAGCCGCTACGGCACCGGGCGCTTCGCCTTCGACGGCAACGGCGGCGGGCTGATCAAGCGCTGGCTGGTGGTGCTGGTCCTGGCCGGCCTGCCGGTGGTGCTGGTGTTGTCCAGCGGCGCGGCCGGCTACCTGTCGGTGCTCGATGCCCTGAAGTCCGATGATCCCGAAGGGACCGCCCGGGCCATGGGCCAGGTCATGGGCCCGGCCATGGCCTCGTTCTCGCTCTACGCCTTCCTGCCCTTCGCCCTGGTCTGGTACCGGGTGTCGGAAGCCCGCTACGTGCTGAACCACACCACCTTCGACGGCGCGCGCCTGTCGTCGACCCTGTCCACGGGCAGCGTGCTGTGGCTACTGGTCAAGGTCTACCTGCTGTACATGGTGCTGTTCACGGTGGTGGGGGGGCTGTTCGGCGTGGTCATCACTTTGGTGGTGATCGGGCTGGCGAAATCCAGCGCGGCCACGGTGGATGCCCAGGCCCAGGCGGCCCTGGTGGGCAACGCGGTCGGCTTCGTCGTGGTGCTGGTGTTCATGGCCGGCATGTCGCTGATCCAGACCGGGATCCTGCAGTTCGGCCTGGTCAAGCGCCTGTGCGCCACCCTGACCATCGACGACCCGGCGGTGTTCGACCGCGTCACCCAGGCCACGGGCACCGGCCCCGGCTATGGCGAGGGCCTGGCCGATGCCTTCGACATCGGTGCGGTTTAGGTGTCCGCGCCCCTGACCGCCGACTACAACGACGGGCACGAGTCCCGCACCCACGCCGTGCGCCTACTGCTGCTGCCCGGCGTGCTGGCCATCCTGGACGCCGACACGGCCGAGGAGCGGGACGCCTGGCCGGCCGACGACGTGCGGCTGGTGGACCGCCCGGGCACCGGCGCGCTCCTGCGCCTGCGCCGGGCCGACGGATCACCGGCCCGCCTGACCCTGGACGGCTGGGACGCCCTGGCGCCCCTGGAGCGCCACTGCCCCCACCTGAAGCGCAACACCGACGACCTGCGCGGCCAGTGGCGCCGGGTATTGGCCTGGTCCGTGGGCGCGGCGGCGGCCCTGGCGGTCATCATCGGCGTCGTCATTCCGTTCGTGGCCGTGCGCATGGCGGCCTCGATCCCCGAGCCGGTGGCCGCGCAACTGGGCGAGGTCTCGCTGAACCAGATCGCCGGCCTGTTCGCCAAGCTGGGGTCGAAGGACAAGGACGCCCTGTTCTGCCAGGGTGCGGCCGGCCGGGCGGCCCTGGACGCCCTGCTGGACGCCCTGGTGAAGCCCGGCGACCTGAAGGACCGCACGCTGCACGTGCACGTGCTGGACCACAAGATGGTCAACGCCTTCGCCCTGCCCGGCGGCCAGGTGGTGGTCATGCGGGGGCTGATCGAGGCGGCCGGCGACCAGCACGAGCTGGCCTCGGTGATCGCCCACGAGATCGGCCACGTGATCGAGCACCACCCCATGGAGGTGACCATGGAGCAGTCGGCCCTGTCGGTGCTGGTGGGCCTGTTCATCGGCGACGTGACGGGCGGCACGGTGATGGCCGGCCTGGGCCAGGCGCTGATCGGCGCCGCCTATTCCCGCGACGCCGAACGCGAGGCCGACGCCATCGCCGTGCGCCTGCTGACCCGCGCCGGCATGGACCCCGACGGCCTGACGCGGTTCTTCGAACGGGTACGCAAGAAGTACGGCGAGATGCCGGCGCCGCTGCAGCTGTTCGCCTCGCACCCCTCGTTCGCCGACCGCATCGACGCCGTCCCCGTGGCCCGCCGCCAGGTCCACGACGTGATCGACGCCCAGGCGTTCGCGGACTTGAAGGGCATCTGCGGAGGCACGGCAACGGAAGGGGATTGAGCGGACCGCGTCCGCCCGTCCTTGGCCCCCATGGCCTCGGGAATAAGATTCAGCGTCCTCCTCTCCCTCGCCTTAAGAGTGAGGGAGGTGCTCGCGCCCTCAAAGTGTTTGCTTCAATCCCACCAAATTGGTGAGTCAACTGATCGCGGTAGTGATTCAATTGCCTAAAGTGTATGCGTCAAATTTGCAGGTTTTTAAATCACGCTTAAAAAGCGTATGATTTTAATTGTGTATATCTAATAAGTGGTTCAGGGGGGTGCGATGTCCAAGCCGGAATGCCTCGTAACGGGAGAAATGGCCCGTCTTCTGCCTGTTGTTCCAGAGACACACAAGGAACAGCGGGCGACATCAATCCTGCTGGCCACATTATCAGTGGTACCGGCACTTACTAGGGAAGTTCTGGGGGTTATCGGCAAGAAGGTAGGGGCCCGATCGACGATCGATGCCTATACCGAAGTTGTCTTCACGAATGGCTTGGAAAAATCCGTATTTCGCCCCGATGGCTTATTGGTGATTGATCAGGGAAAACCAAAAGAATGGAAGGCCCTGATCGAATCCAAGATTGGCCGGACCCCACTCGAGGAAGATCAAATTCGGTCATATCTTGCAGTAGCAAAGGCGAATGGCGTCGACGCCGTTATAACCATTTCCAACCAGTTTGCGGCGTTGCCCACGCACCATCCGATAAAAGTTCCAAAATCAGCGATAAAGGCCGTGAACTTATATCACTGGTCTTGGATGTTTCTTCTGACGCAATCTATTTTATTTCTAAAGAACAGCAACGAAGCTACCGGAGACCAGAAGTTCATACTGTCCGAAGTCGTGCGTTATTTGGAGCATGACAAGACGGGAGTTTCGAGCTTTGACCGCATGGCACCGGAATGGCGAGATTTGGTGACGCAGGTACAGAGTGGCGCACAGTTGAAAAAGAACTGTGCGGAAGTGACAGCCTGTATCGGCAGTTGGCACCAGGAGGAACGCGACCTCTGCCTGATCATGAGTCGCAAGATAGCCTGCCCCGTGTCCGTAAGATTGTCACGCCTTCACATTGGAGATCCGATCAAGCGCGTGGCGGATGACATCGATAAACTGGTCAAGAACTCAATCTTGGAATGTTCGTTGGAAGTGCCTGATGCTGCGGCGCATCTGGACGTCAAGGCCGACTTGAAACGACGGTCCATCAGTTGCGCGATGAGGCTGTCAGCGCCCAAGGACAAAGTACATGCCCCCGCACGCATCAATTGGCTTTTACGTCAAATATCGCATGTCGATCCGTCAGACGTCTTTGTTCGGGCGCAGTGGCCCGGCAGAATTCAAGATACATTGGTACCCCTTGCTGATGTGAGGGCGGATTTGAAACTCCTGATGCCTGAAAACGGGAAATCGGCGCCCATCGCAATGGAGGTCCTTATGATCCGCGACATCGCCGGAAAATTTGGCGGACCAAGGACGTTCATTGAACAAGTGGAACTGCTGGTTCCCGAGTTTTACGAACGCATTGGCCAGCACCTTAGAAGCTGGATTCCCAAACCGCCTCAAATGGAGTCAAGCAAGTCGAAGCATGAGTTGACTCAAAACGCATCTGAAGTTGGCAAGGAGCCCAATGCGGAGCCCGCAGAAACACCCATTCCGCTGCAATTGCCCGATATGTCGTCCACGACGTGATCGACGCCTAGGCGTTCGAGGACTTGAAGGGCATCTGCGGGGGCGGGTCGGCGGAAGGGGATTGAGCGGACCACCGCGATTCACGACCGTTCTCGCAGGCGGCTGAATCACACCTCGCGTGGGTCAACAATGCTTCGAGACGCGCCTTCGGCGCGCCTCAGTATAAGGCCCAACGTATTGAAAAACCTCACCCTGAGGAGGCCGCACCGCAGCCGTCTCGAAGGGTTGGCGCCGCTAGATCCGCCCTTCCTCGATGCCGTGGCAGGCGATGGCGGTGCCGTCGGGCTGGTCCTTCAGGGCCGGGATTTCCGCCTTGCAGCGGGCGTTGGCGTGGGGGCAGCGGGGGTGGAACACGCAGCCCGAGGGCAGGTCCATGGCCGTCGGCACCTCGCCGGCCAGGCGGGTGTGGCGGAAGCCCGAGGCATCCAGCCGCGGAATGGCCGCCAGCAGAATCTGCGTATAGGGATGGCGCGGGTTGGCGAACAGCGCCTTCGTTTCCGCCAGCTCGCACACCGTGCCCAGGTACATCACCCCCACCCGGCTGCCGAAATGTTCCACCACGCTCAGGTCGTGGGTGATGAACAGGTAGGTCAGGTCGCGCTGGTCGCGCGCGTCCATCATCACGTTCAGCACCTGGGCCTGGATGGAGACGTCCAGCGCCGAGATGGGCTCGTCGGCGACCACGAATTCCGGGTCCACCATCAGCGCCCGGGCGATGGAAATGCGCTGGCGCTGGCCGCCCGAGAACTCGTGCGGGTAGCGGCTGCCCCAGTGGGGGTCGTTGCCCACCGACAGCATCACCTCCTCCACCTTGGCCTTCACCTCGGCCCTGGACAGGCGGGGGAAGTGGAAGCGGATGGGCTCCTCCAGGATGGTCTGCACGGTCATGCGCGGGTTCAGCGACGCATAGGGGTTCTGGAACACCATCTGCATGCGGCGGCGATAGGGGGCCATGGCCTTGGGCGTCAGGTCGTCGATGCGCTGGCCGCGGTAGGTGATGGTGCCGGCCGTGGGGGCGTTCAGGCCGATCACGGTGCGGGCCAGGGTGGACTTGCCGCAGCCGCTTTCCCCCACCAGGCAGAAGCTTTCCCCCTGGCGGATGGCCAGGGTGACGCCGTTCACCGCGTGCACCTTGCGCTTTTCCCGCTTCAGCACGTTGCCGCCGCCGGCGAAGTGCTTCACCACGTCGGTGATGCCGACCAGGGTTTCCCGGGGGCCCGTCATGACGCGGACCCGCCGTTGCCCGCCAAGGCCGCCACCTCTTCGGCCGAATGGCAGGCCACCTGCTGCTCGCCCAGGGCGCGGAGCGCCGGGATCTCGCGCCGGCAGCGCTCGCCCACGTGGGGGCAGCGGGGGTTGAAGGCGCAGCCCGGCGGGATGCCGTCCAGCGACGGCATGGAACCGGGAATCTGGTTCAGGCGCTGGGCCGCTTCGTTCTGCTGCGGCAGGGCGGCGATCAGGCCCCGGGTGTAGGGGTGCTTGGGCGCGTCGATGATGTCGCGGGTCGAGCCGGTCTCGATCACCCGCCCGGCGTACATCACGTTGACCCGCTGGGTCACTTCCGACACCACGCCCAGGTCGTGGGTGATCAGGATCAGCCCCACGTCGTGGGTTTCGCACAGGTCCAGCATCAGGGCCATGATCTCGGCCTGGATGGTCACGTCCAGGGCCGTGGTGGGCTCGTCGGCGATGATGATGGACGGGTCCGTCAGCAGGGCGATGGCGATGACCACGCGCTGGCGCATGCCGCCCGACAGCTCGTGGGGGTAGCTGTCGAACCGTTCCTCGGGCGACGGGATGGTCACCTCGCGCAGCTTGGCGATGGCGATGCGCTTGGCCTCGGCGTGGGAAATCCGGCGGTGGGCCTGCAGCGTTTCCACCATCTGGGTGCCGATGGTCAGCACCGGGTTCAGGGTCATCATGGGGTCCTGGAAGATCATGGAAATGCGGTTGCCGCGGATCGACCGCAGGGCATCCGTGTCCATGGCCGTCAGGTCCTGGCCCTCGAAGGTGATGGTGCCGCCGCTGATGCGCCCGGGCTTGGACAGCAGGTTGATGATGGCGAAGGCGGCCAGGGACTTGCCGGCCCCGCTTTCGCCGACGATGCCCAGGCGCTCGCCCTTGTCGAGCGTGAAGCTGACATCGCGCAGGGCATGCAGGGTGCCGTGGCGGGTGGGGAATTCCACGTTCAGGTTGGAAACGTCCAGCAAGGCCATGCTTGGTGACTCAGCCCTTGTACAGCTTGGGGTTCAGCACGTCGCGCAGCCAGTCCCCCAGCAGGTTGATGGTCAGGATCAGCACCACCAGCACCACGCTGGGGATCAGGGTGATCCACCACGACCCGCTGAAGATGAATTCGAACCCGCTGTTGATCAGCGAGCCCAGGGACGGCTTGGTCACCGGCATGCCCAGGCCCAGGAACGACAGGGCGGCCTCGGAAATGATGGCGTTGGCCACCTGCACGGTGGAAATGACCAGCAGCGGCGACAGGGTGTTGGGCAGCACGTGGCGCACCATGATGCGCCCCGGGCCCAGGCCGATCACCCGGGCCGCGTCCACGTACTCCTTGTGCTTTTCGGCCAGCACCGAGGCGCGGATGGTGCGCGCGTACTGGGGCCATTCGGCGATGCCGATCACCATGATCAGCATGAAGATGGCCAGGTCGGAATAGAGTTCGGTGCCGAAGGCGGCCTGGAACACGGCCAGGGCGACGATGGCCACCATCAGGGTGGACAGCGAAAGCTGGATGTCGGCCAGGCGCATGAAGAAGGCATCCACCCGGCCGCCCACGTAGCCCGACAGCAGGCCGATGGAAATGCCCAGGACCATCTGCAGCATCACCGCGAAGATGCCGATGGTCAGCGAAATGCGGGTGCCGTACAGGATGGTCGACAGCATGTCGCGGCCCTGGGCGTCGGTGCCCAGGAGGAACTGGGGGTCGGTCGCCCCGTCGGTCCACACCGGCGGGATCTCCGAATTCATGATGTCGATGGAGGCCGGGTCGTAGGGATCGAAGGGCGCCAGCACGGGGGCCAGCAGCCCGGCCAGGACGAAGGCCAGCAGCACCAGGAAGCTGACCAGCGCCACCTTGTCGCGGCGGAAACGGTAGATGAAGTCCGACGCCAGGAAGGCCCTTAGCGCCATCATCCTGGGGGCGGTCATGAGGCCTTCCCCGCGATGCGCACCGTGGGATTGACCAGGGTGTAGATGACGTCCACCACCGTGTTGGTGACCACGAAGATCAGCCCGACGACGATGATGTAGGCGATGATCAGCGGCGTATCCACGCGGTTCACCGCTTCCAGGAACAGGAAGCCCATGCCCGGCCACTGGAACACCGTTTCCGTCAGAATGGTATAGGCCAGCATGGTGCCGATCTGCACGCCGCCCACGGTGATCACCGGCAGCAGGGTGTTCTTCAGGGCATGCAGGAACCACACCCGGTACTTGTTCAGGCCCTTGGCCCAGGCGAAGCGGATGTATTCGCTTTCCAGCACTTCCATCATCTCCGAGCGGATCAGGCGGATGAACAGCGGCAGCATGATCGACGCCAGGGAAATGCTGGGCAGCACCAGGTGGACCAGCCCGTCTACGTTGAAGAAGCCGGATTCCCAGCCGAAGGGCGCCGTGGTTTCGCCGCGCCCGAACGAGGGCATCCAGCCCAGTTCGACGGAAAACAGGTAGATGCAGAAGATGGCCGTGAGGAACACGGGGATGGAGATGCCGACGATGCTGATCCCCATGACGGCGCGCGAGATCCACCCGTTGGGCTTGATGGCGCAATAGCACCCCATGGGCACCGATATGAACACGATGATCAGGGTGGCGCCGATGACCAGTTCCAGGGTGGCGATGAACTTGTCGGCGATCACGTCCAGCGCCGGGCGCTTGAAGAAGTAGCTGTCGCCCAGGTCGCCCTGCACGGCCTTCGACAGGAACCGGCCGTACTGCACCAGGAACGGGTCGTTCAGGCCCATCTGGTCGCGCAGGGCCTGGCGCTCGGCCTCGGACACGGACTGGCCCAGCAGCTCGCGCAGCGGGTCGCCCAGGTTGTCCTGGATCGAGAAGCCGATCAGGCTGATGACGAACATCACCAGGGTGGCCTGGAGAAGCCGCTTGCCAAGGAAGATCAGGTGGTCGATGGGTCCGCTCTCCACGAAACGGGCGGCCCCGCGCGGGGGTCGGAAAAAAGGGGCCGTCGATCGCGCGACGGCCCCTTAACGCTGTCCGGACGGTTAGTCAATCACCAGATCGCCCAGATAGGGGAAGTTCATGACGTTGACCACGTCCTTGATGTGCACGCCCTTCTTGGCGGCCCACGCCAGGTTCTGCCAGTGCAGGGGCACGAAGGCGGCGTCGTCATACAGGATCTGCTCGACTTCCTGCAGCACCGCGGCCCGGGCGGCCGGGTCGGTCATGCTCAGGCTCTTTTCGACCAGCTCGTCCACCTTGGCGTTGGAATAGTTGCCGGAATTGTACTGGCCCTTGCCCGTGTCCTTGTTGGGCGTCATGGTCAGGAATTCCGAGAAGTTGGCCGAATCCTCGGTGTCGGAGTGCCAGCCGATCATCATCATGTCGGCCGCCCGCTCGTCGAACTTGGGCCAGTACTGGGCCTTGGGCATGGTCTTCAGGTCGACCTTGATGTTGATGCGGGCCAGCATGGAGGCCACGGCCTCGGCGATCTTGGCATCGTTCACGTAGCGGTTGTTGGGCGCCATCATGGTGATGGAGAAGCCCTTCTCGTAGCCGGCCTCCTTCATCAGCGCCTTGGCCTTGGCCAGGTCGAACCGGGGCTTCAGGTTCTCCTTGTAGCCGGCATAGCCCTTGGGGCCCTGCTGGCCGGCCGGGGTGGCGAAGCCCTTCATGATCTTCTGGACGATGCCTTCGTTGTTGACGGCATAGACGATGGCCTGGCGGACCCGCTTGTCCTTGAAGGCCGCCACGCGCTCCTGGTTCATCTGGAAGGTGATGATGCGCGTGCCGCCCATGGTCACCAGGTCGGTGCCGGCGTTCTTGTCGATGCGGTCCAGGTCGGTGGGCGGCACCGGGGCGATGAAGTCCACGTCGCCCGACAGCAGGGCGGCGACCCGGGTGGGGGATTCCTTGATGGGCGTGAACACGATGTCGGTCACGTTGCCCTTGGAGGCCTTGTCCCAATAGCCGTCAAACCGCTTGAAGTCGATCCGCACGCCCTGCTCGCGGGCCGTCACGATGAACGGGCCGGTGCCGGAAGCGTGGGTGGAGGCATAGGTGTTGCCGTGCTTCACCAGGGCGTCCTTGGGCTGGCCGTTCTCGTCGGTGCCCGTATAGAACTTGCTGTCCATGGGGAAGATGTAGGTGGCGGCGTGCAGCACCAGGGGGAAGGGTTCCTTGGTGACCAGGTCGAAGGTGTGGTCGTCCACCACCGTCACGCCCACGAAGGGGTCGAAGATGCCCTTGAAATCGGGGCTGATCTGCAGGCGCTTGAAGGTCCAGGCCACGTCCTCGGCGGTCAGCGGGTTGCCCGACTGGAAGGTCACGCCCTGGCGCAGGGTGAAGCGCATGGTCTTGTCGTCCACCCGCGCCCACTTGGTGGCCAGGCGGGGTTCGAACGTCAGCTCCTTGGTCCAGCGGACCAGGGGGTCGAACACCATGTGGGAAAGCTGCAGCGTGCCGCCGGAAAGCTGTTCGTGGGGATCCAGCGACACCGGGTCGGCGTCATAGGCCATCTTCAGGGTCTTGGCCTGCACGCCGGCGGCGGTGGCCAGGCACAGGGTCGCCACGGCGGCGGTGGTGGCGATCCGTTTCACGGCGCCGGACAGGCGGGCCGACAGGCCCCCGTCCAGAACGGCGCCCGGTTTGGAAATGAACATTCATTTCTCCCTGTTTGCGCAAAATATGCGAATGGGGTTCATGGACGGCCTGGGTCGGGCCGGTCCACGGGAACGGTGACTCTGGTCCGGGGGGCACCGATTGTCAACGGAAGGAACCGCGCGCCCGGCGCGCATCAGGCCCCCGGCAATTTCATCCAGACGGGGAGGGGCGGGCGGGCCTCCGTCACCCAGTCGGCGATGGCCGCCACCTCGGCCGCCGACAGCACGCGGCGCGCCTGCAGGGCCCCGGCCACGGCGTTCACGGCGGCCCACACCTTGGGTGCGTTCAGCAGGTCCCGGGCCCGGGTTTCCCACACCGGGTCCAGGGCCGGGTCCAGGCGCCGGGCCCGGGTGCCCAGGGTGCGGGCCCGCGACAGCAGGGCCAGGGTTTCGGCCAGGGCCCGCGCGTCGCCGGCCAGGTCCCCCAGGGCCGCCCGGCCGCCGTCGTCCAGGGCCACGGGCGGGTGGTCCCGGCCCAGCAGCCACAGGGCCACGGCCAGGCCCGCCGGGCCGGCGGCCTCGGGCTTGGCGACGGTGTCGTCGGTGCGGATCGGAAAATCGCGGGCCATGGGCGTTCGACAGGTGTTCCGGTGGCGGTGCCGCACTATACTGCCGCCATGTCTGACCCCGCCACCGCCAACGATGCCCAAACCGCCGCCGTGCGCCTGCCGGCCGCCCCGGTGCTGGTGGGCGGCGCGCGGCACTGGCTGTGGCTGAGCCCCGACGGCGAGGTGGAGGACCTGACGGCCGACGATGCCGCCCGGCGCCTGAACGGCGCCACCCTGCCCATGGTCTGCCACGGCCGGGCCCTGGCCCGGCGCCTGCGCTGCAACCCGGTGCAGGTGCTGGACGTGCTGGAGCTGTTCGCCTTCGCCCGGCCGGCCCGGTTCTGCCTGCCCACGCCGCGCGGCCTGGCCCGGGCCCTGGACCTGGCGCTGCCCCACACCCTGGAGGCCGAGGCCGAAACCCTGCTGGAGGCCGCCCACGCCCTGCTTACCCATCTGGCGCGCCTGAAGGGCCGCGACGCCGAGCGGGCCCTGGCCGCCGCCGGGGTCATGGCGCGCGGCCACTGGCCCTGGGCCCCGGCGGTGCTGCCGGCCCTGGGCGCCGCCGCCGGGGTGCCCGACGGCCGCAACCCCCTGGACGCCCTGCGGGTGTGGCGCCGCCTGCCCAAGTGGGAGGACGAGGCCCCGCCGCCCAGCCCCGGCACCCTGCCCGTCGAGCCCGTCGAGGCCCGGGCCCAGCTTGTGCGCCTGCTGGGCGACACGGCCGAGGACCGGCCCCAGCAGATGGATTACGCGGCCGCCGTCTCCGCCGCCTTCCAGCCCCGCGAGAAGGCCGGCGAGCCCCACCTGGTGCTGGCCGAGGCCGGCACCGGCGTGGGCAAGACCCTGGGCTACGTGGCCCCGGCCAGCGTGTGGGCGAAAAAGAACGAGGGCCCGGTCTGGATCTCCACCTTCACCCGCAACCTGCAACGGCAGTTGGACGCCGAGCTGGACCGCCTGTACCCCGACCCGGTGGAAAAGGCCCGCAAGGTGGTGGTCCGCAAGGGGCGCGAGAACTACCTGTGCCTGCTGAATTTCCAGGAGGCCGTGGGCCGCGTGGCCACGGGCGGCAGCGACCCCGTGGCCATGGGCCTGATGGCCCGCTGGGCCGAGGCCACCCGCGACGGCGACATGGTGGGCGGCGACTTCCCGGCCTGGCTGACCGACATCCTGGGCCGGGCCCAGACCACCGACCTGACCGACACCCGGGGCGAATGCGTCTATTCGGCCTGCGAGCACTACGGCAAGTGCTTCATCGAGCGCACGGCGCGGCGCGCCCGGCGGGCCGAGATCGTCATCGCCAATCACGCCCTGGTCATGGTCCAGGCGGCCCTGGGGGGCGACGACGGCGGCCTGCCCACGCGCTATGTGTTCGACGAGGGCCACCACCTGTTCAGCGCCGCCGACGGCGCCTTTTCCGCCCACCTTTCGGGCCAGGAGACGGAAGACCTGCGCCGCTGGCTGGTGGGGGCGGAAAGCGGCAGCCGGTCCCGCGCCCGGGGCCTGCGGTCGCGCATCGGCGACCTGATCGGCGGCGACGAAGAGGCCACGGAATCCCTGGATGCCCTGGTCCTGGCGGCCCGGGCCCTGCCCGGCACGGGCTGGCGCCAGCGCCTGGGCGGCGGCACCCCCGTGGGCCCGGCGGAAGCCTTCCTGACCCTGGTGCGCCAGCAGGTGCTGGCCCGCGACGGTTCCGGCGACACGGGCTATTCCCTGGAAACCGCCACCCAGCCGCCGGTGCCGGGCCTGCTGGACGCCGCCGAGGCCCTGGACGGGGCGCTGAAACGCCTGCACCAGCCGGTGGCCGGGCTGATCCGGGCGCTGCACGCCAAGCTGGACAACGAGGCCGACGAGCTGGACACGGCGTCGCGCCAGCGCATCGAGGCCACCTGCCGCTCCCTGGAACGGCGCGCCACCCTGCCGCTGCAGGCCTGGCGGTCCATGCTGGAATCCCTGAACCGCGAGATCCCCGGCCAGTTCCAGGACTGGATGTCCATCGACCGGGTGAGCGGCCAGGACCGCGACGTGGGCCTGCACCGCCATTGGGTGGACCCCACCATCCCCTTCGCCCAGGCCGTGGCCGAACCGGCCCACGGGGTGCTGGTCACCTCGGCCACCCTGCGCGATGGGGTGGGCGGCGAGGGCGCCGACGAATGGGCCGGGGCCGAGGCCCGCACCGGGGCCAACCACCTGCCCGTGCCGCCCGTGCGCACGGCCGTGGCCTCGCCCTTCGCCTATGCCGAACAGACCCGGGTCTACGTGGTCAACGACGTGAACCGCAACAGCCCCGACCAGGTGTCGGCCGCCTACCGGGCCCTGTTCGAGGCCTCGGGCGGCGGGGCGCTGGGCCTGTTCACCGCCATCCACCGCCTGCGGGTGGTGTACCAGCGCATCGCCCCGGCCCTGGAGGACCAGGGCCTGACCCTGCTGGCCCAGCACGTGGACCCGTTGGACACGGGCACCCTGATCGACATCTTCCGGGCCGAGGAGGACACCTGCCTGCTGGGCACCGACGCCGTGCGCGACGGGGTGGACGTGCCCGGCCGGGCCCTGCGGCTGATCGTCTTCGACCGGGTGCCCTGGCCGCGCCCGGACCTGCTGTACAAGGCCCGCCGCCACGCCTTCGGCGGCAAGGACTACGAAGACGCCATGACCCGCCTGAAGCTGAAACAGGCCTATGGCCGGCTGGTGCGCCGGGCCGGCGACCGGGGGGTGTTCGTGATGCTGGACCGGGCCCTGCCGTCGCGCCTGCTTGAAGCCTTCCCGCGCGGCGTGGTGGCCCACCGGGTGGGCCTGGCCGAGGCGGTGGCCGGCACGCGGGCGTTCCTTGAAAAGACCTGAAAGCGGGCTACAGTCAGGGGAGAGGGCATCCCCCCAAAAAACGAGGAAAAAGATGATCACCCCCCAATCGGCCCTGATCTACGCCATGGTCATGGTGTCGGCGTCCGACAACGACATGACCGACGCCGAACTGAACGTGATCGGGCGCATCGTCGACCTGCTGCCGGTGTTCGCCGACTACGACCGCAACCTGCTGCCCAAGACGGCCGCCACCTGCGCCGACGTGCTGTCCAGCGACAACGGCCTGGAGGACGCCCTGGACCTGATCAAGGCCAGCCTGCCGCCGCACCTGCGGGAAACGGCCTATGCCATCGCCTGCGACGTGGCGGCGGCCGACCGCGACGCCCAGCAGGAGGAACTGCGGCTGCTGGAAATGCTGCGCTGGCGCCTGAACCTGGACCGCCTGACCGCCGCCGCCATCGAACGCGGGTCGCGCGCCCGCTTTGCCGTGGAGTAGACACCGCATGGACACCGCCAAGCCGCCCGTGGGGCTCATCGGCCTGGGCCTCATGGGCCGGCCCATGGCCCTGAACCTGATGGATGCCGGCTACCCGGTGGTGGGCCACAACCGCTCGCGGGCCGTGGTGGACGACCTGGCGGCCCAGGGGATGGAACCGGCCGACGGCCCCGCCGCCGTGGCGGCGAAGGCCGACACGATCATCCTCATGCTCACCGACACCCCGGCGGTGCGGGCGGTGATGGAAAGCCTGCTGGGGGCCCTGCGTCCGGGCAGCCTGGTCATCGACATGGGCACCACCGCCGTCACCGCCACCCGCGACCTGGCGGACCAAGTGAAGGCGGCCGGCGCCGCCTGGGTGGACGCCCCGGTGTCGGGCGGCCAGGTGGGGGCGGAAGCCGGCACCCTGTCCATCATGTGCGGCGGGGCCGAGGCCGACGTGGCCCGGGCCATGCCCCTGTTCGACGTACTGGGCGGCCGGGTGACCCACGTGGGCCCCGTGGGCGCCGGCCAGGTGGCCAAGGCGGCCAACCAGGTGATCGTCGGCCTGACCATCGGCGCCGTGGCCGAGGCCCTGACCCTGGCCCGCCGGGCCGGGGTGGACCCGGCCAAGGTGCGCCAGGCCCTGACCGGCGGGTTCGCCGATTCCCGCATTCTGGACCTGCACGGCCGGCGCATGGTGGACGGCGACTTCACCCCCGGCGGCCGGGCCACGGTGCAGCGCAAGGACATGCAGCAGGCCCTGGACCTGGCGGCGGCCCTGGGCCTGGACCTGCCGGCCACGACCCTGAACCGCGACCTGTACGACCGCCTGATCGCCCAGGGCGACGGCGACCTGGACCATTCGGCGCTGATCCGGGCGATTGATCGGGACGGGGACGGATAGGCCGGTCCAAGCGGCGCCAACCCTTCGAGACGGCCGCTTCGCGGCCTCCTCAGGGTGAGGGCGGTATCTGGCAACACACACCACCTTCATGCTGAGGAGGCCCGCAGGGCCGTCTCGAAGCATTGGTGCCGTCCGCGTGGCGTCAGCCCTTCTTCCCCGTCAACCCCCCGGGCTGGGTTTCCAGGCGCGGCAGGGCGTCCAGGGCGTCCAGCCAGGGCAGGCGGCTTTCCACCCCGTAATGGCATTCGGGGGCCACGGCCTCGGGCCGGTCCAGGCTGCCGATGGTCACGTCGATCCAGTCGCCGCCGTCGTGCTGGAACGACAGGGGCGTGCCGCAGGCGGCGCAGAACCCCCGGGAGGCCGTTTCCGAACTGCGGTGGATGGCCGGCGCGCCCCGGGTCCAGGCGAAATCAGCCAGGCGCACCGGGGCGAAGGCGGCGAAGGGGCCGCCCACGGCCCGCTGGCACTTGCGGCAGTGGCACAGGTGGACCCGCTCCGGTTCGGCGTACAGGGCATAGCGCACGGCGCCGCACTGGCATCCCCCTGTGTGGCGGGCCTCCCGATCCTTGGTCATGGCGCTTCCCCCCTATCCCGTGTGTGGGCCGGAAGAGTCTGGCAGGATGGGCGCGGGAAGCAAAGATCCGGCGCAAGGATCGGATGGAACGGCCCGGGGAAAGGACTAGGCTGATCCCATGAAAACCGATGACATCCGATGGCGGGCGGTGCAGAGCCGGGACGGGGCGCGGGACGGCGAATTCGTCTACGCCGTGGCCTCCACGGGCATCTACTGCCGCCCCTCCTGCCCCAGCCGCCGACCGGGGCGCGGGCAGGTGACCTTCTTCCCCGTGCCCGAGGCCGCCGAGGCCGCCGGCTATCGCGCCTGCCGCCGCTGCAAGCCCCGCGACGTGCCCGTGGATTCCGCCGTCGAGGCGGTGCGCGCCGCCTGCCGGGCCATCGCCGAAACGGACGCCGAGGACGGCCTGCCCACCCTGGCCCATCTGGGGTCCCTGGTGGGCCTGAGCCCCACCCATCTGCAGCGCACCTTCCGCCGGGTCATGGGCATCAGCCCCCGGGACTATGCGGCGGCGCTGCGCACCCAGCGGTTCCGCGCCGGGGTGCGCGACGGCGAAACGGTCACCCAGGCCCTCTACGGCGCCGGCTACGGCTCGTCCAGCCGGCTCTATGAAAGCGCGGCGCGGGACCTGGGCATGACGCCGGCCTCCTACGCCCGGGGCGGGCGGGGGGCGGAGATCACCTTCGCCATCGTCGAATCCCCCTTCGGCCGCATCCTGGTGGCCGGCACGGCCGTGGGCATCTGCATGGTCAGCCTGGGCGACGACGACGCCCGCCTGGAGGCCGAGCTGCGCGGCGACTACCCGGAAGCCCGCATCCACCGCGACGACGGCGCCATGGCCCATTGGGTGGCCGGCGTGCTGGCCAGCCTGGACGGCCCGTGCGAGACCCTGCCCTTCGATTTGCGGGCCACGGCCTTCCAGATCCGCGTGTGGCGGGAGCTGGCGGCCATCCCCCGGGGCGAGACCCGCACCTATGCCCAGATCGCCGCCGCCCTGGGCCAGCCCAAGGCGGCCCGGGCCGTGGGCCGGGCCTGCGCCACCAATCCGGTGTCCATCGTCGTGCCCTGCCACCGGGCCGTGGGGTCCGACGGCAAGCTGCACGGCTATCGCTGGGGCCTGCCCATCAAGCGCGCGCTGCTGGACCACGAGGGCGGAGACTGAGATAAGGGGGGCATGGACTCCGCCACCGCCGCATCCCGATTCCCCCCCTCCCAGTCCCTGGCCGTCGGCGCCCTGCTGACGGCCCTGACGGCCCTGGGCCAGGTCTCGACGGCCCTTTACGTGCCGTCGCTGCCGTCCATGGGCGACTACTTCCACACCGACAACCACCGCGTGGCCCTGACCATGACCGTGTTCCTGGTCGGTTTCGCCGTGTCGCAGCTCGTCTACGGGCCCCTGGCCGACCGCTACGGGCGGCGCCCGGTGCTGCTGGGGGGGCTGACCGTCTATCTGCTGGCCAGCGCCGCCTGCGCCACCGCCGGGTCCATCGACTCGCTGATCGCCTGGCGGTTCCTCCAGGCCACGGGGGCGTGCAGCGGCCAGGTGGTGGCCCGGGCCGTGGTGCGCGACGTGTACGGCCGCGAGCGGGCGGCCAAGGTGCTGGCCTATATCGGCGCCGCCCTGGCCATCTCGCCGGCCGTCATGCCGGCCCTGGGCGGCGTGCTGCAGGGCGCCTTCGGCTGGCGCGCCGCCTTCGTGGCCCTGGCCGTGATCGCCGGGCTGGTGCTGTTCTTCGCCTGGCGCCTGCTGGGCGAAACCCGGCCCGCCGACGCCCCGGCCGAGCCGCCCTCGGGCCTGGTGCGGGGCTATGGCCGGCTGCTGGTGGCGCCCGTGTACCTGGGCTACGTGGGGGTGGTGGCCTGCGTGTTCGCCGGGCTGATGGCCTATGTCACCGCCTCGCCGTTCCTGTTCATCGACGGCCTGGGCCTCAGCCCCGAGGCCTTCGGCCTGCTGTCGATGTTCAACGTGGTGGGCTTCCTGGCCGGCACCCTGGCCGCCGGGCGCTGGTCGCTGCATTTCGGCGTGCGGCGCATGACGGCGGCGGGCCTGTCCCTGTCCCTGGCCGGCAGCGGGCTGATGGTCGGCCTGGCCCTGGCGGCGCCCCCCGCCGTGCCCTTCGTGGTGGGGCCCATGGCCGTGTTCCTGTCGGGCCTGGGCATCGTCATGGCCAACGGCATGGCCGGGGCCCTGGCCAACTTCCCGCGCCTGGCCGGCACGGCCTCGGCCCTGCTGGGGTGCCTGCAGATGCTCACCGCCGCCGCCGCCAGCCTGCTGGCCGGCCACCTGGACCACGTGACGGCCCTGTCCATGGCCGGCGAGATGCTGACCCTGGCCCTGATGGGCGCCGGGTGCTTCGGCCTGGTGCTGGTGTTCGAGCGCAAAGCGGCCTAGGCGGGATCGATGAGCCCATGCAGGCGCCGCGCCGCGCAGCGGGCGAAGCGGGTGGTCTGGTGGCGCCGGCGGATGCCGTTCATGGGCCGTTCGGGCGCCGGACGGCGGATCGCCGCGCCGAAGCCGTCGGCCACCATGATGCCCACGTCCGCCGGCAGCACCTCGTGCGGGAAGTCGGCCGCCACGGCGAAATAGAAGGCATCGCAGAAGGGCAGATAGTCGGGCCACTTGCCGTCGGCCCGGTAGTCGGCCAGCGACGACTTGACCTCGGCGATGACGAAGCCCCCCTTGTCGTTCAGGCCGATCACGTCGACCCGCCGGGCCACCGTGCCCAGGGGGAATTCCACCAGCGGGGTGAAGCCCATGTCGCGGATCAGGCGGCAGGCGCCGCGGGTGATCGCCAGGGCCGCGTCGTCGCGGGGGCCGGACGCCAGCTCGGCAAAGGGCAGCATGTTCATCTTCCGTTCTCTCCTGCCCTTCGGTTGTAGCGGGCCCGGACATGCCTGGCAAGCGAGTCTTGGCGTTGTCCCCGCCGGGCGGGGCCGCTAGGGTCTTCCGTTCGTTCGCCCTCAAACGGAGGCCCCGGCCATCTTCCGCTCCATCGACCGCACGGCCTGGGCCTATGCGCTGCTGCTGATCGCGCCGGCCTTCATGTCCAGCAACGTCATCGTCGGGCGCTTCGCCGCCGACATGGTGCCCCCCGTGGCCCTGTCGTTCTGGCGCTGGACGGTGGCCTTCCTGTGCCTGCTGCCCTTCACCTGGCGCGACATCCGGGCCCGCCGGGTGCGGGTGCGCGAGCGGGCCGGCACCATCTTCCTGCTGGCCCTGCTGGGGGTGACCATCTGCGGCATCACGCCCTACGTGGGCCTGAAGGTGACCACGGCCATCAACGGCGGCCTGCTGTTCGGCTTTTCGCCGATCCTGATCCTGGTGATGTCGGCCCTGGTGTTCCGCGAGCCCGTGGGCGGGCGCCAGATCGCCGGCGTGGCCCTGGCCGTGGCCGGGGTGGTGGTCATCGTCACCGCCGGCGAGCCGGCGCGGCTGCTGGCCCTGCACTTCAACCCCGGCGACCTGTGGGTGATGGGCAGCGTGGTCGGCTGGGCCATCTATTCGGTGCTGCTGAAAAGCCGCTCGCCCGGCCTGAACAGCCTGACCCTGCTGACCCTGACGGCCGGCGCCGGGGTGGTGGAGATGGCCCCCATCTACGCCGCCGAGATCCTGTCGGGCCGCACCTTCGCGCCCACGCCCGACGCCCTGTTGTCCATCGCCATTGTCGGCCTGGTGTCGTCGGTGCTGGCCTTTTCGTCCTACACCTGGGCCCTGGGCGTGGTGGGGCCGGCCAAGGCCGGGCCGTTCGTCTACCTGATGCCGGTCTACAACACGGTGTTCGCCGTGCTGGTGCTGTCGGAAGCCCTGCGCGGCTTCCACCTGGTGGGCATCGGGCTTATCCTGCCGGGCGTGATGCTGGCCACCATCCTGGCCGGGCGGAGGACGGGACGATGAAACAGGCGCAGACGACCGTCACGGTGCAGACCCGGGGCCAGGGCCTGTACGAGTTCACCGGCGAAGTGGTGTCGTGGACCCGCCGCCAGGGCCTGGGCACGGGCCTGCTGACCCTGTTCTGCCGCCACACCAGCGCATCGCTGACCATCCAGGAGAACGCCGACCCCGACGTGCGGCACGACCTGGCGGCGTTCTTCCGCCGCCTGGTGAAGGAGGATCCGTCGCTGTACCGCCACACCATGGAGGGGCCCGACGACATGCCGGCCCACATCCGCAGCGCGCTGACCGACGTGCAGCTTTCCGTGCCCGTGGCCGACGGCCGCCCGGTGCTGGGCACCTGGCAGGGCATCTATTTGTTCGAGCACCGCACCCGGCCCCACCGGCGCCAAGTGGTGGCCCACCTGCTTGGATCTTGATACGTGGTCGCCCACCTGCTGGGGGCATGAGAAAACCCGGCGCCCAGGGGGCGCCGGGTTGGAAAGCCGCGCGGGCGGCGAAATCAGGAACCGTCGGCCTTGAACAGGTGCACGTCCCGCTGCGGGAACGGGATCGACACGCCCTCGCGGTCGAACGCCTGCTTGACGGCCTTGGTGACGTCGAACTTGACGCCCCAGTAGTCGCCGGCGTTGCACCACAGGCGGGTCGTCAGGTCCACCGAGCTGTCCCCCAGGTTGCCCACCACGATGAAAGGCTCCGGGTCCTTGTGGACGCGCGCGTCGGCTTCCGCCACCTGGCGGATGACGGCCATGGCCTTGTCGATGTCGTCGCCGTAGCCGATGCCGAACACGAAGTCCACGCGCCGGGTGGGGTTGGCGCTGAAGTTCTTGATCGACGCGCCCCACAGCTGCGAGTTGGGCACGATGATCTTCACGTTGTCGGGCGTGGAGAATTCGGTAATGAACAGGCCCACGTCCTTCACGGTGCCGGCCACGCCGCCGCCGTCGATGTAGTCGCCCACCTTGAACGGGCGGAACAGCAGCAGCATCACGCCGGCCGCCACGTTGGACAGGGTGCCCTGCAGGGCCAGGCCAATGGCCAGGCCGGCGGCGCCGAAGACGGCGATCAGGCTGGTGGTCTCGACCCCGAACTGGTCAAGGACGGCGATGATGGTGAAGGCCAGAACGGCGTAGCGGGCCATGCTGGCGAAGAAGCCGGTCAGCATGTCGTCCACGCCCTTGACCCGCTTCAGGGCCTTGGTCACGCCCGACCGCACCCAGCCGGCGGCGATCCAGCCGATGATCAGGATGGCGATGGCGCCGATGACGCTCAGGCCATAGGTCGTGACGATGGAAACGATCAGATCGATGGTTTCCTGTACCGTGCTCTCCACGGTCGCGATGGAAGACTCCACGTTTTTGTCCCCTCTAATCTCCAGGAGCTAGCAAAGAGTCCCTTCCCAACCCCCCCGGTTTGGTGGGGATGCGCCCTTGGCGCTGGCTTCCGCCTTATGGTCCCCGCTATATAGGAATCCACCCCAAAACGTCCAGCGTTGGATTCAGGCCGTTCCATGCCCCTGCAAGCTTTGATCTTCGACATCGACGGCACCCTGGCCGACACCGAGGAACTGCATCGCCGGTGCTTCAACGCGGCCTTCGCCGAGGCCGGCCTGAGCTGGCACTGGGACCCCGAGCTGTACACCCGCCTGCTGGAGGTGGCCGGCGGCGGCGCGCGCCTGCGCCTGTGGGTGCAGAACCACTTCGGAGACGTGGCGGACCAGCCCGGCAACGTGGATCTGGCGTCGCGCCTGCACAAGCGGAAGTCCGAACTGCTGCGGGCCGCCCTGGCCACCGGCGAAATGCCCCTGCGGCCGGGCGTGGAATCCCTGATCCGCACGGCCCGCGACAAGGGCCTGCGCATGTCCGTGGCCACCGGGTCCAGCCGCGGCAACCTGGAATATCTGGTGGGCGCCACCCTGGGCGGCACGGTGGGCGACTGGTTCGAGGTCTATGCCGCCGGCGACACGGTGGAAAACCCCAAGCCGGCGCCGGACATCTACCAGTGGGTGCTGGACACCATGGGCCTGACGGCCGACCAGGCCATGGCCTTCGAGGATTCGGACGTCGGCCTGGCCTCGGCCGCCGGTGCCGGCCTGCCGGTCATCGTCACCCCCACCCTGTACAGCGCCC